>DASSFG010000089.1:0-5919 GCA_035694685.1 Pirellulales bacterium | reverse complement strand
GGCGCTCGGCCGGCGGCATGTCATTGGGCGGATAGCGGTCGTTCCTTTTATACTTCTGCTGGCTATTCTGCTGAACTGTTTTGCGACAAGGACTCCGACGCCACGGATCTTCAGCGCGATTCTGTTCGAGGAATTACAAATGCTGATCGCGGTCGCTACGTTGTTGCTTTTCCGGTGCCAAGGCTTCCGCATCGGTACGGTTCCAACGGGTTCGCCCTTCGCGGAGCCGAACGAGGAGTCGTCGAATTCCATCTGGAACGATAGATAAACGGGCGAAGGCCACCGAAGCCGCGAAGCGGCGTGATCCATAGCCCGGGGGCGCAGCCCTCGTTGTTCTACACATCTGCCGCAAACCGGTCGACTCGATTTCCATGAGCCGGCTTCAGCCGGCTTGTCGTCTTTGCCACCAGCTTTAGCTGGTGGTTCCCGGCCGTACTCCAAGCACATATCAGCCGGCTTTAGCCGGGCTTCTCGATTATGGCTTTAGCCCTTGCTCGCCGTTCAATGGCTAAAGCCAGGCCGAGAAGCCCGGCTAAAGCCGGCTCAAAGATTCATAGACCTCCGCAGGCCACCAGCTAAAGCTGGTGGCAGACCAAGCAAAGCCGGCTAAAGCCGGCTCATGTCCTGAACATTTCCGACAAAGTTACGCCGTGCTACCGAGCCCCGACTTGTGTAGAACAACGCAGGGCTGCGCCACATGTAGCGCACCCGGCACGAAGACTCTTTTGCACATGCCAGCCCAGACACTACGTTTTACTCATCCGCGTAGACGCGCGTGCTCTCTTCCTTGGTGACGGGGCTTTGCATCTCGTCGGTCACGAGTTGCACCTGCACGCGCAGGTCACCCGGCGCCACGCCCTGGGCGCGAATCTGATAGGTGGTCTCGCCCTTCGGCGGCAAGCGGCCCAAAGGTTGAAAACGCACTTCCTGGCCGTTCACCTGGTCGCGCGTCGGGCCGTTCGCACTTCGCGGCTTGAGCTGCGGCGGAAAAACGGCCAGTAGCTCGACGTTCGTAGCCGCCTTCGATCCCTGGTTCACCACGCGAATTTCGTAGGTCGTCTCGCCGCCCACCTCGATCGGATCGGCCGCGTCGGCCAACTGAAACAAGATTGCCGCCACGCCTTCGACCGACACCACTTCTTCTTGCTCGGCCGACAATCCGCGCTCGGCCACGCTTTCGACCTTCAAGAGTTGCTCGCCCGCCTCGATCGGCAGGGCCGTCAGCGTCACTTGCCCGCTTTCTTTGGCGGGCAGTTCTTCCAGCACCCAGTGGACGGTGTTGGTCACCGGGTCGAATTCGCCCGAATTGTTGGCCCCGACAAATTTGAGTCCCTTCGGCAAGTGCGTGACCAATTGCACTTCCTTGGCCGGCGCCGTGCCGGGATTGCTCACCGTGACGGTGTAGGTGGCCTGCCGCTCCAGGTAACGCCGCTTCGGTCCTTGCATCGAAACTTCGAGTTGCGGCGCCACGACGGTGAATTCCGCCCGCTGCTCGGCCTGAAGCTGCCCCTCGCCGCGGGCCACCAGCGTGTTCACGACCTGCCCAGCCTTGACCGTGCCCATCGACAACTCGACCTGCCGCGACTCGCCCGGCTTCAAGTCGCCCACTTCGTATTCCAACTCGCTGCCAGCCGGGTGTTCGAGCTGTTCGGGAATCGTCTCGCTGATCACGATGCCCGTGGCCGTACCGGTACCGGGATTTGTGACCTTGATGGTCATTGTCACTTGCTCGCCCATGAGCACCTGCTCGGGGGTTGATACGTCGATGGCCAACTGCGGCCGAGTGCTGCGCGTGCGGGCCGACGCTTCGCCGGCGAAATGCACGGTTGCCACGCTGCCGATCTCGCCTTCGGCAATCGGCATCAGCTCCATCTCGACGATGGCCTCGTCGCCGGCCTTGATCGTGCCCACTCGCCAGGTCACTTGTCCCTCGGCCACCTGGGCGCCGGCCGGACGCGTGTCGATGAGATGGGTGCCCTGCGGAATGACGTCATGAATCTCGACGCCCTGTGCCGTCGCCGTGCCGACGTTTTGGACGCGAATGGCAAATATGGCGGGCTTTCCGACCTGAATTTCTTCGGGCACGGCTTTTTCGACCACCAGCGAAGGCGCTTGCGGGCCTTCGAGCTGCTTCATGCCGGGCCGACCATGTCCCACGATCGGCTGTCGGCCGTCGCTCGACGCCGCATCGCCAAAAGGATCGCGATTGGGCGTCACGCCTGCCTTGTGTCCCATGGCACCAGTTTCCGGCTCGGCCCCAAAGGGTTCGATGCCAGGCTGCGCATAACGGTCGGCGGCAGGTTCCGCCCGTGGCTCGGTTCTCCGGGCAACAGCCGCTGGAGAGCGTTTTTTGGCCGTTGCGGCGGACGTTGTCTTGCCACCGCCGGCCGATTTTCGTTGTCCCACGGAGCCGGGTGCATATCCGCCGCTGCGCTCCGTCGCGCGGTTGTCGGTGGGCGGCATTTGGTCGGCGTAACGATCGTCGGCCAAGGGATTGTTGAACGGATCGCTCCGGGAAGGAGTGCCTTCCGTGGTGGGAGAGTCGTTGTTTTTGTGCGGAAACAGGTCCGGTCCGGCGTCGGGCACTTCTTCGGAGAAATCGGCGACGACGCGTCCGCCGCCGTCGCGCATTGCGCCATCGCCCGTCTCCTCGATTGGCCGGTCGGCGTAGCGCTCGGCATAACGATCAGCGGCGGGGACCGGCTTCGCGACCGGCTTTTTAACGGTCGTCTTAGCCTTCTTTTTCTTCGCGGTCGTCTGTGGCGGCTGGCGTTCCTGGGCCATCACGGCGGGCTGCTGGCGAGACGCCTGCACCAGGGCGAAGACGGCAATCGCCACCAGACCACTACACGCCGAAGCGCGGACGAGCATCCGTTTCATCGGTTCTTCTCCGAGAAGATAGCTAGACGAGAAGTATCGCGGCCAGCCGGCAGACATGACGGTCCGGCTGGGCCAATTTCAGGCAGGAGCGACCGCGGCGCATGCGCCGACCGGCGCGGCTACCCTGATCGCAATCGGTTGAATACCAAAACGACGCGGTGAAGGAAAGAGCATTTACACAGCTCGCGCGTCAGCCGCGCAGCGGCGAGAGAGTTTAGCCGTGGGCGCAAGCCCACGGTATCGAGCCGGAAGATGAGGCAAGCCGCGTAGCGGCGACAGAGGCAGCGCACCACGCGCTCTGTCGCCGCTACGCAATGCCATTACTCCAGGGCACGGGCTTCACTTTGCCGCCAGCCGCTCACGCGCCCACTCGTAGTCGGCCGAGTTCAACCGTGGGTGCGGCGGCGAACGATAATCGAGGGCGCCGCGTTGATACGGCCCGGTGTCATAAGCGCGATTGAAAACGTGTTGCAGATCAAGTGAAATCTCAGGTTCACCGGCGCGCAACGGCACCGGTATGACGGGCAAGGTCTGCCGAACGGAAATTGGAAAGAGATGCCACTTACCCGCGCCGTTGCCGCGCGACCAGGCCCGATTGATCAAAACCAAATAGTCGGTGGGGGGATCGAGCCGCGCGAGTCGTCGCTTCAGCCGAATGCTCGGCAACACGCGGCGCCCTCCGCGCAGCAGGTCAATTTCGATCAGGCTGGCGCTGCTGCCCAACACCTCGTCACGTTTTTCCAAATAGCTTTCGCGCCCGATGCCCGCCGTTTTATTCGAGGGACTCACGATCTCGATAAACGTAACTAAACGATGGCGCCGGCTCGAATCGCGTACTTGGACCGACAAGTGCCGGCCTTCTTCGTCGGGTACGGTCACCTCAAGGAACTCGGAGATCTCCGTGCGTGGCGCGGCGGTCGCGGCGACTGAAGATCCTACGCCGGGCGATCGCCTGACTTCGGCGATGGACACGTCCGGGATCACCTGATGACGGTAGGCCTCGCCCGATTCATCATCGACAACGCCCACCTCCTGGCGCATCTCCAACCGCGCATAATATGGCGGGGGCAGGCTCGCATTGAGCTGTGCCCTGATTTCGCTGGCAAAGCTATCGTGGAAATCCGGCCAGATGTCAGCCGCTTCCAGCCAGGGATCCATGCCGGGAAAGGGTGAGGGCATCGCTGTTTTGATGATGAACTCGGTTGGCAATACTATGGTCATCATACCCATCGGCCTTCGCGCTTCACAGCATTGCACCGTCTGGCTCTGGCCTATTCCGGAGCCGGGGCGTCGTTGGGGCCGGGGCCGGCGAACTGCTGCCAGTAGAGCGCCTTGAAGGGATTGACCTTGGGCGCGTGCTGGTAGGCGTCTTCATTCGTAAGGCAGGGGGACACTTCGTTCCACCAGGCGTCGTAGGCGGCGGAGAGTTTTTGAACGATGCCCGGCTGCTCGGCCGAAAGGTCGTGATCTTCGCCCGGATCGGCTTTGAGATCGAAGAGCGTCCAGCGCTCCGGCTCACGCACCATTAAATATTGTCGCCAACGCACGCTGCAAGCGCCGAACTTTTCCGGCGGACTGCCGGCAGGCCAACGGCCGACGTGCGTAAACAACAGGCGGTCGTCGTGCCAGGGGGCGTTCGGGTTTGCCAAGAGCGGCGTCAGGCTGAACCCGTCGAGCCGATCGGCCAGGTACTTGGGCAACGTCGCGCCGGCCAACTCGCCCAATGTCGGAAACAGGTCGACGTGGGCCGTCAGGGCGGTCACCGTGGCGGGCCGCAGCGTGCCCGGCCAGCGCCAGAGCGACATGGCCCGCGTGCCGCCGTTGTGCGCTGTCCCTTTTCGCGCACGCATGCCCGCGTTGAACACCTCGCAACCGGCCGTGCCACCGTTGTCGTTCATGTAGATCAGCAGCGTCTCGCGCTCAATGCCGAGCTCGGCGAGCCTGGCCAGCAGCTTGCCGACGTTCTCGTCGAGATTGGTCACCATGCCCAGAAACTTGGCCACCTGCGGCTTGGCCTTATCGGTATAGAGCTGCTCGTATTCGGGCGGCACGTCGAGAGGTGCATGCGGCGCGTTGGTTGGCAGATAGCAAAAGAACGGCGCTTCACCGCGGACGCTTTCGATCCACTTCATCGCCTGCCCGAAAAAGACGTCGGTGCAATAACCGCGGGTTTTCTCGAACGTGCCGTCGTGCAGAATCACCGGGTCGAAATAGCGGTTGCCGGGCGCGTCGCCGCAACTTCCGGCATAGCTCTGGCCAATGCCGCCGGCGCCGTGAATAAACGTCTCGTCGAAGCCACGGCGATCGGGCTGGTACGGAGCTTCATCACCCAGGTGCCACTTGCCGAAAATGCCCGTCGTGTAGCCGGCCGACTTCAGAACCTGGGCGAGCGTGATCGCCTTCGGCGTGAGCCGTTCGCGTTCCAGGATGGTGTGCGTGACGCCGTTCTTGAATTCGTGGCGTCCGGTCAGGAGGGCGGAGCGCGTCGGTGAGCAGGTCGGGCTGACGTGAAAATCGGTGAAGCGAACCGCCGCGGCGTGCAGGCGGTCGATGTTGGGAGTTTTGAGGATCGGGTTACCGTGCGCCGACAGGTCGCCGTAGCCCTGATCGTCGGTCAGGATGAACACGATGTTCGGCTTTTTTCCCGTCAATCGAGGCGGCGCCGCCGCGGCGACGGCCGAGGGGGCGATGGAGAGCAACACGACGAGCAAGGACAACCGCTTCATGGTTCGTTCTCCTCAGACCAGGCGGCAGATTCGGAAAAGGCGGTGGTGCCCTCTAATGTAGGGTGTCGGCCCCATTGAGGGGAGTGGACGAAGTTTGTTGGGCGTGGTCGAGAAGGGAATAGGTGAGGGCGGCCGCCGGGATGAATGCTGCCTCACTGCTGCCGGTGGCGCTTGCGTTCGTGTTCGTTCATCTGGTTGAGGGCCCACACGCCGAGGGCGCCCAGGACGACGGCACCGCCGCCGATGACTGCGTAGCGAGCCTGTTCTTCGCGCTGCCGAGCGGCAACTGCCGCTTCCTGAGGAGTCAGGCAGC
>DASSFG010000088.1:0-17190 GCA_035694685.1 Pirellulales bacterium | reverse complement strand
TCACCGAGTCGCGCTTGACATCGACTTGCTTCAGCAAGTCGATCGGCTCGCCTGCCAAAGTTGGCGGCGAACCCTCCGTACTATCGGCCCTCAGCGCGCGTAGTTTGATTTTGGTAATGCGGTAGCGCGAGCGCCAATTGCCCAGATAAATCCGGTCGTTGTAGGGAAGCTCTTTGGAGGGTTTCAGCCGGCCCGGGTCGATGGTCCAATCGGCAAGCTGCTTGCCGTCGTAGTAGAGCTGCACGTGTTTATTTTGCACTCGCAGATTGAGCGAGTGCGGCTGGCCGTCGGCGAAAATCTTTGCCTCGCGCGTGGTTTCATTGCTCATGAAATCCTTGCCGTCGATCAATTGCAGGCCCGTCGTCGTCCCTTGCCTGCCGTCGATGACCAGCGAGCCGCTGGTGCCGGCGACCGGAAAACTGAACGACAGGCAGTCGTCGCCCGATTCGCGCTGGGCCGTGAGGTCGAGCTGGTAATTCGCCGGCACGATCGCCGGAAGCTGCACCTGGAGATCTCCCTGCGTGTCGCTGGGCGAAATGAGCGTCTGGCCGTTGTATTGCCAATTGCCGCGCAGACGGTCGCGATCGAAATTGATCGCTGCCAGTACGTCGACGGGACTGCCTGATTCTCCCACGACGAGCAGGGGTAAAGGTTCTCGCTTCGGCGGAGCGACGTCTGGCTTGGTCACTGGCGGCTCGACGGTAGGCGGCGAAACACGTGAGGTGCTGCTCGATTTATCCGGCACGGACGTAGAAGAGTTGCCGGAATCCGACGGTTTAACGTTCGCGGTCCCGCCGGCGGGCCGATCGACGGCGGTGTCGCGTGTGGTTGTTGTTGAAGGCGGTTTCGCCGTGCTGACTTCGGTGGTGGGCAGCTTTCCGCTGCTCGACAGATAGTAGGCAACCAGTCCGAAGAGGACGAGGGCGCCGGCCGTGCCCAACACCGCGGGTTGCCGCCAGACGGGCGTCTGGCGATACGGCCGCCGGTGAATGGACGAAGTGGATGTCTCTTCCTCAGCAATGATGACCGGCGCGGCCTCCGTCACGGGCAGCGGAGCCGCTTGCGGCAGTGGCTGAGCGAGCGGCAGCGGCGCGGCGTGCAAGGGCTGGGCGACGGGCATGACAGGGAGAACGCCGCTGGAGTCGGACGGCCGCATGGCTGCTGCTGCCGCCTTCTCGCGTTCGATTTTTTGGCGAAGCTGGCGGTCGTACTCGGTCTTTTTTTGGGGTGTGAGCAGACAGAGCTTGGCGGCGCTCAATTCATTGAGAAGGCGCTGTGAGAGGGCGGAGTTCTGCCCGGTTTGAAAGGTGCGCACGTGTGACATGCGCTGGTCGGCCGCGCCCTCGATCACGTCGGGATCGGACTCAAACAGCTCGATGCCCAGCAGCCGGTAGTGGTGCGGCGGCTGGTCCTTGGGCGAAATGCCCAGCCATTTGTGATACGGGTCGAATTGCTCGGCCATGAAACCCCGGATCGTGTGACAGCAGACGAAGGAACTACTGGTTCATCTTCGCCGATTTCAGGCGGCGTCTCAAGGGTTGCTTTTTATTCGCCTGCCGCGCGGTTATAATTTCACCGAGGAGATTCTTATGGGTTTCGTGGTCACTTGCGCTGGCGGCGTGCAAGACGCGGCGTTTCCGACTTATATGCGGTTACTCCGGCAATCCAAGCTCGACCTGGGCAATCTGCCACGCGTTTCCGAACCTGGCACGGGGCGGCGCTGGCTTCCTGCTTGGGATTCGCGCGCTGCCGCGGAAGAATTCGCGGGTCGCCTACGGGCAAACACCGGCAGGGATGACTGGAAAATCGTCGAAACCGATGCGCCGCCGTCGGAAGGCCCATTAGGACCAATTATGATCCAATTGGCGCGTCTCGCAGACGGGTTGCTCTTCGCGTTGGAAACCTTAAGTGGTGTCATGCTGAAGTCAGCGTTCCCCAATGTTCGACCGCCGAGTTCGACCATCTTTCTTCGTATCGACCAGTGGCACGACTTTCAGAAGAGTCACGGCGATTTGAGCGAGCTTGTGCGCGAGCTTGCTCCGGCCCTCACCGGTTTGAAGAATGGCGAGCTGGAGGAGCTTGGCTATGTGGTCGTTGATGCCGACGATGATCGAACATGGGTTTCCGTACCGCCGGCGCAGTTAAGCGGATGCCCAAGTTAGCCGCCTCGAACGCCGGCGTCGGCCACTACTCCGGCCCGAGGGCGTCTGCGCGAAGCGCAGGTGCTTGCAACGGCGGGAGTAGGTGCCACGCATTCCGAAATTCGGACAGGTCGCGCCCGCTGCAGGTCGTCTGCTCTCGAAACTCGACCGTCAGCGTTAGCTCGTTCGTCTTGTCGTTCGCCGACCCGAACGGCTCATCGGCTTTCCATAGTTCTTTAAGCTTGGCGCGCGAAACGATAAGGAAATCTCGCCAATTGCGCTGCCAGCGAACTGCAAAGGCATAATAGAGCGGTGGCCGGTCGACGGGATGTTGCAACTGTTCGATGCCGATACTGAATCGCGCCGAATAGCCGCTGCCGTCCTTGTACGGCGTGACAGCCGATGCCGTTTTGACTTGGATGCGTGCGACTTCCTCGCGACCATCCTTGAAAGCAAACACATCCGTTCCGAGATCGACTTCGGGAATGGCAGCGTTGCACTCGCGGTCAATGAGCTCCGCCATGACAGCGAGTTGGCCGCTGCGACCTGTAAACGTGTCTCGCGAGCTGCGTTTTCGACCTTTCTTAGCCGCCACGTTCTACCTTTTCTAACGCTATCAGGGACATGCCGCATGGGGTCGGCTGCCGCAATCAAGATGCGCGTGCCACATAGCGCTTAGCGACAGACAGGTCGTAGATGCTGTCTACTCCGTGCTCGCGGTTATGGATGTACTTGCCAAACGCTTCGGCCGCCAAGTCGTCGCGGCCGATGCTTTGGTAATAGCGGCCCACGCGATAGTGAACGTCGTTCAGCAATTGCAGAGCCCACTCCATGCCTTCGCCGTGCTCGCCATAGGCAACTTCCTCGACGTCCATGCTGACGAGGGAAGTCCAAATGGCCAGCGCCGACGCTCCTTGCGCGCAAATGTACATCTCTGGAACCAGTGCCCATCGTTTGTTAGCCTTCTATAGTCCGCCTTAGGACTTGATTGCCGAAGCCTACAGAGTCATATCGCTGTCTCGCGTAGGCGCGTCAATTGTAGCAACACGGGCCTCGAAAACCGATGGGCCGACGCAAGCGGAAGAAGCATCATCAGGGGCATTACTGCTGGTCGTGCCAGCGCCATCGCGCCAACGAACGCTTCAACGGACGCGGGCATGCCCGGCACCTCTGCCGCGATTGCCAAAAGCTGCCTGCCAGCGAATTGACTTATCGCCAACACGTGCGGAACATCGAACGCTGTCTTACGGAGGAAGGCTTCGTCCGTCGGAAAGCGCGTAAGGTCGTCGAACAGTTCCTCGGGCACGACGATCTGCGCTTGCGAGCATGGGCCGAAGAGCTGCTCGAAAGGCGTTACTTCGACGACGAGGAGTCTGAGTATTTCGAGGAAGTCGACGAAATCGAACCGAGCAGCTTTTTCTGTGAAGGCGACCTGGGCGACGAAGATGCCGGGCCAAATGAGCTGAAGCTCGACATTGAGAGGCCGATGCCTTAAGATCAAGGTTCGTTGATCATATGGCAGATGGAGTTCGTACGCCCACCTGCCGCCCGCCAAAATCGTTCTCCCCTGCTCGTCGAATCATGCGACTTTTGTCATTGTCGCTCGTCGCCTTGTTGTTTGCGGCCGTCACGGCCAGCGCGGCAGATCTAGTCGATTATCGCCGCGACGTGCAGCCGATTCTGACTAAGCATTGCTACGAATGCCATGGGCCGGACCAGCAAAAGTCCGGGCTGCGACTCGATACCGTCGCTGCGGCCAAAGAAGGAGGCAATAGCGGGCCGGCCGTCGTGCCGGGCAAAAGTGCTGAGAGCCTGCTCATCGCCGCGCTGACGGGCAGCGGCGACGTGACGCAGATGCCCGAAGACCGCCCGCCGCTGGCCGCCGAGGAGATCGAAAAACTCAAACTCTGGATCAACCAGGGCGCTGCCCCGCCGGCCGACGATGCGCCTGCCGTAGCCAAGACCCCGGCCAGCAAGCATTGGGCGTTCCAGCCGCTGGCACATGCCGCGGTGCCCGCCGTTTCGCAACCCGCCTGGGTCCGCAATCCGATCGACGCCTTTATCCTGGCACGGCTAGATCGTGAAAAGCTCGCTCCTTCGCCTGAGGCCGACAAAGCGACGCTCGTGCGGCGGCTATCGCTCGACCTTGTGGGGCTGCTGCCGTCGCCGGCCGAGGTCGCGGCGTTTTTGCCCGATACTGCTCCCGATGCTTACGAGCGGCTGGTCGAGCGGCTGCTCGATTCACCGCACTACGGCGAAAAGTGGGCGCGGCACTGGCTCGATGAGGCGCGCTATGCCGACTCGAACGGCTATACGATCGACAGTGGCCGGTCGATCTGGAAGTATCGCGATTGGGTGATCGATGCCTTGAATCGCGACTTGCCCTTCGACCAGTTCGCCGTCGAGCAGATCGCCGGCGACATGCTGCCGGCCGCCACGACGGACCAGATGGTCGCCACCGGTTTTCACCGCAATACGCTCCGTAATGAGGAAGGGGGCACCGACGCCGAGCAGTTCCGCATCGAAAGCGTGGCCGACCGCGTGAACACGACGGCCACGGTCTTTCTCGGGCTGACGATCGGCTGTGCCCGCTGCCACGACCATAAATACGACCCGCTGACGCAGCGCGACTATTACCGTTTCTTCGCCTTGCTGAACAACGCCGACGAGCCGACGCTGCCGGTGCCGACCATGCAGCAAGCCAAAGAAGAGCCGGCCCTCCTGGCCGACATCGCGCAGGTCGAAAAGCGGCTGGCGGAAGTCGAGTCGAACGCGGGCACGCGGCAACAAGAGTGGGAGCAAAAACTGACGGCGGAATCTCGCGGCGTGCTGCCTGGCCCGGTGCAGCAAGCACTGGCGGTTCCAGTTGCCGAGCGCAACGACGAACAGAAAAAGACCGTGGCGGAAGAGTTCCGCAAGGTCGATCCCGAACTGGTGCCGCTGTTCACCGTGCTCAACGACCTGAAGGCCCGCAAAAAGCAGCTCGATGCAAAGGTTACGACTACGCTGGTAATGAAAGAGCTGACGACACCGCGTGAAACTTACATTCACATTCGCGGCGACTTCTTGCGGCGTGGAACCAAGGTTGACCCGGGTGTGCCGGCAGTACTCAGCGCGATTGAGGGAAGCCCGAGTGTACACAATCGGCTCGACCTGGCCCGTTGGCTGGTCGACCGCCGCAACCCGCTCACTCCGCGGGTCACCGTGAACCGTATATGGCAGCAGTACTTCGGCCAGGGACTGGTCGAGACGGACAACGATTTCGGCACGCAGGGGAGCCTGCCTTCGCATCCCGAGCTGCTCGACTGGCTCGCGCAGCGGTTCATCGACGGCGGTTGGAGCCTGAAGTCGCTGCACCGGCTCATCGTCACATCGGCCACCTATCGGCAGTCGTCGGCTTATCGGATCGACCTGGCGGAAGTCGACCCGGCCAATCGCCTGCTGGCCCGCATGCCGCGGCTGCGGCTCGACGCGGAAACCATTCGCGACGTCGCCCTTTCGGCCAGCGGCCTGTTGAGCGGTGAACTAGGCGGGCCCGGCGTTTATCCACCGCAGCCGGAAGGAATTTATCGTTTCACGCAACAAGTCAAGTTCTGGAAGGAGAGCACCGGCGACGATCGCTATCGCCGTGGACTGTACGTTTTTTTCTGGCGCTCCAGCCCCTATCCCTTCCTGATGACCTTTGACGCGCCGGACGCCAACACCGCCTGCACGCGCCGCGCCCGCTCGAATACTCCGCTGCAAGCGCTCACGCTCGCCAACGACCGCGTGTTTGTCGAGGCCGCGCAGGCGCTCGCCGCGCGCGTGTTGCACGACGCGCCTTCGCCGAACGACGAAGAACGCATCCGCTATTTGTTCGCGCTGTGTTTTGCCCGGCAACCGGCTGCGAAAGAATCTGCTCGCCTGTTGGAGCTCTTGAACCGCGAGCGGGCCTCCTTCGCCGCATCGCCCAGCGAAGCCGAGCGCGTGGCCGGCCTCTGCCGCATCGAGGCGATACCGGTGGCGGAGGCCGCCGCTTGGACCTCCCTGGCCCGCGTGGCCATCAACTTGGACGAGTTTATCACCAAGGAGTGAAGAGGCCGTCAGGCAGCATTGAGGGTTTGGTCACTACCCAACGACATCAATGAATTACCGGCACGCTGACGCGTGCCGCTCGCCTGTGGCGAGCGGGAGGCGTAAGCCTCCCGGTAGTGCAAAACCATTGTGAGGACGGTATCGGTCGCGCGGGCCAGATTGAGGCATTGCCCGCTTCCGT
The DNA here is from genome assembly GCA_035694685.1 of Pirellulales bacterium. Taxonomy (GTDB): domain Bacteria; phylum Planctomycetota; class Planctomycetia; order Pirellulales; family JAICIG01; genus DASSFG01. The sequence continues at coordinate 10,794 of DASSFG010000088.1, read as the reverse complement.
AGGTCAGGCTTTCGAGCCTGACGCTGTCAGGCTGGAAAGCCTAACCTACGCATCAGTATCAGCCGCGCTATGTATATTTCATGCTCCATGCGTCACCACATCATGTTCCAGCCCGCGTTGAGCAGCCAGGTGGCGCGCGGTTGCGGACCGTGCAGGGTCTGATAAACGGGGCAGCCCGATTCGATCGAGAGCCAGTTGCCCGGCACGCGCACCCAAGGAATATAATACTGCCCGCCGAAGAGCAGGTCGACGCGCGTGCCGCCTTGCAGGCCAGGCGTATTCGTCTCGACCAGGCTGGGAGTGAGTCTCGGGTCCATACCACGAACGTTGCCCCACGCCATACCGTGCAACCGACCCGAAGCGGCGAACGCCTTGCTCAGACGCCGAAAGCCCCAGGCGTTGATGTCGATCTGATTGCCAACCTCATAGCCGTAACGGTTATGACCCATAGGCACGGTGGCAATTGATTGCAGACCCCAAGTCCACTTTTCGGTTTGCCCACGGTAGGTAAAGCCCGGCAGCAGCTCATAGCTACCCGATCCGACGCGGATGGGATACGAAAGGTGAAGTGAACCTGGCACGGAGAAGTTATTCAGCGTCTGGAGCAAGTTGGTGGGCACGCTGATTCCCAGGTTGAGGTGGATCTGCTGGTGCTGCCAGCGCTTCAGGGCATACAGTGCCCACAGCGAGACGTCGCCGAGTTGAGTATACGCGTCGTGGACGATGCCGCCGGAGCTAGTCAGGTAGTTGATGCTGTTTTCCTGAATCGGCAACTGCAGCATCGTCGTCAGGTCATCCGTGGGCGCGTACTCCAACAAAAGGAGATGTTGTTGCCGGTACATCGTGGTGGGAGCATTGTTGAACTGCTGCAAAACCCGGCCGGCGGTGGCCAGGTGGCTGCCAATCAGGTTCCCTTGATAGCCGACCACGCTGTAACGATAGCTGAACAGGGCGTGGCCCGTTTTCAGCGTATGGTCGCCGGTGACGCCGGGCGGGGCCAGGCCGTCCGGGCGGTAGAGATCAATCGCCATGTCGAGACGCTCGTCCTCGTACACGAGCCGGTCGGCCTGAGCGCGCGGTCGCTCGTAGGTCTGCAGCCATTCACGTTGAATTACCCCGCGCGAGGGTCCGGCTTGAAGGTAGCTGTATTCCGGATATTCCGGCGGCTGCGGCAGCGGGTTTTCGAGCGAGCCCCATTGTGGCGCGGGCGGTTCGGGCGCCGGCGCGGCGTCGAGAAATTCTTCGATCGATTGCGGGCTGGCGAAAGCCGGTCCCTCATCCCGAGGCTCGTCAGCCAGTTCCGTGATGCTGACTTCTTGATATGATTTTTGTCGCTTGATTTCCTCCGCCGTGGCGAGGGCGTCGTGGGCGGCGGTGAAGCGCACCTGCGTATCGTTTTCAGGCGGGGCAGCGGCAAGGGCGCCGGCGACGAATAGCCACCACGACGCTAGACTGGTCCACAACAAGCAGCGGTTCATCGTCGCCCTCCTTGTTGTGGCGCCGCGGGGCGGCGATTGGGCGCCGGCGCGGGCACTGGCTCGGCGGTCACCGGGGCCGGCCGCCCTCCGCCATACACCGACATCTCTTCCAACGTCTCCGCCTGCATCAGGTACGACAAGTCGGCCACGGCCGCCCACTGCAGGTTCAATGCGGCGATGTACGCCGTCACCGCCGACGCCAGATTGCCCTGGGCCACGATGATGCCTTCAAAGCCCATGACCTCGGGCACCGCCTGGTGTTGTTCATAGACTCCGCGGTAGGCCCGCGCATAGTCGGGCAGAATGTGGTTGAGCAATTGCTCGACCTGGTAGCGGTTCGTTTGGTACTGGCTGAAGGCGTTCGCCAGCCGCGCCGTTAAATCAACTTGTGCCACGCGCCACTGCTGTGCCGCTTGCACCAGGTCGCCACGCGCGCTGAGGATGCCGCCGCGGTTGCGGTTCCAGATGGGTATCGGCACGCCTAACTGCGTGTTGTAGGTGGTGGAGCGCACGCCCGGCGTGGTGAAATCTTTCTGGAAGGTGCCGTACAGGTAGACGTCCGGCACCGGCTTGACCTGTTCCAGTTTGAGTGCGATGCGGGCCTTCGATTCCATGTTCTGGCCGATCAAAATGTCGGGATGCACCGACAACATGCGTTTCAGGGCGGCGTCGTACTGCACCACGGGCACCGGCATGTCCGCTCGGCCTTGGACCGGGCTCAGCGGCATCTGCGGCAGCCCCAGCCGGGCAGCCAACGATTTCCAGGACGCCACATAGCTGTTTTGCGCCAGGTTGAGCTGCACCTTGGCCATTTCGGCCAGGCCGCGCAACTGCCCGGCCTCGAAGGGCGCCGCCTGGCCGGCTTTTAGCCGTGAGCGTTGCAGGCGATAAACCTCTTCCATGAAGTGTACCAGGGCGTTGCTGACGATCAGGTTCTCCTGGGCCACCAAGAGCGAGAAGTAACTGGCTTTCACGTCGGCCAGCACTTGCAGGCGCGTGCGGCGCACGGCGAGCTGGGCGTTCATCACGTCGACGTTGTAAACGTTGCGGGCCAGCCCCAATTTGTTGGCCGTAATGATTTGCTGCGTGAAGTACAGGCCCTGGTAATTGCGCGTACCCGAAGAACCAACGGTGTCGGCCTCGTAGCCAACGATCGGATTGGGGTGCGTGCCGGCCTGAATGGCGTCGCCCAGCATCGAGGTGACGTTGGCCCGGGCCTGAATCAAGGTCGGGTTATATTGCACCGCCAGCTCTTGAAGTTCCGCCAGCGAGATGGCCGGCCGTTCGGGCGTCGGCCTGGGCAGCGTCAACGGCCAGACTTGCGGCAAGTTTGGAAACAAAAGGTCGATTACCCGGTTGCGAAGCTCGGGGCTCGACGGTTCCGAGGGCGGCACCCGCAATTGCGGGGCCTGGGCGCCCGGTAAGCTGGGAGGAATACGCAACCGCTGCCCTAACGTCGGCACGGGAATGTTGCCGGCCACGTCAGGTTCCCTCGCGGGCTTGCCGTTTGGCGGCAGGTTGTCTCCTGGAGGCAGCCCTTCCGCGTCTTGCTGACGGCCATCGCGCGCATCGTTGTTGTCCGGCGGTTGTTGTGGCAGCCGTGCCTGGGGGAGATGAGCGCTGACGGTCGCTACCTCGGTCGCGCTCGGTTTAGGCGGCGCTAACGTTGGTTGCAGCTTTTTTGACCGCCACGGCGAACCGCAGCCGCACTGGGCCACCAACGCGGCGCAGACCGCGAACCACACGACGCCGCATGGAGCGGCGCGCGGCCCGGACGTCCGGCGGCAAGCGAGGTGCGAGCTGGCTGACAAAGCAACACGCTGGGTAGGGGGAACTGCGCAGCGTCGTCTTTATCGGTCACAGTGACCTTGAGGTTTAAGCGCATTTCATAGTCTGGGTAATATTCAATGCCGCCGGGCGAATGATTCAAGTTTTGGCGGCAGATGGACGAGGCACGGCGGCACCCCCTTGGCCCCCGCGCACGAAAGGCGAAAGCTAGATGGCCCTGCGCGATTACCGGACGCAACGGCATCGGTGGCTGGGGCAAAGCTGTCCGCATTCGAGCCAACACTCGTCAGACGCGCTGCCGGCCAGCGATGCCCCGGTGGCCGCGTTACCTCACGCATCGCCGCGGCACCAGCCTTTGGAGTGCGGCGATTTATCGCCGCTTTTGTCGGTCGCCGAGCGACCTTTCTTTCGTCGTACCGGTTCTTGGTCGCCGGCCGAGGCATGAAAAGAAAGCGGCTCCGCCGCAAGTCAAAGCGGCGATAAATCGCCGCACTCCGAAGGGGTGCGACCCTTTCGGCGCGGTGGACCATGGTCGCGGCGTCATGCGTTACGACTTGCGTAGAACAACCAGGGCAACGCCCTGCGTTGCGGTTTGCCAAGAATCGCGGGCGCCCAGAAACTGTGCGATGCGGCTAATTGGAGTTCGTGTAGAACTGGCTGCTTTCCAGAATACCGACGATGACGCTGTCCCAGCTTGCCTGACTCGCTAACTGCACCAGGAACGGATCGGGACTGGCGTTGTACGCACCTTCAAGATAGAGGTTCTCCCAACCGCCGCCCGTCATGTCGGCCAGGGCATAGCTGCCTCCAACGGGCGTTCCCGTCGTCGGAGAGGTCTGCGTGCCGGGATAGGCCGCGTTGAGCAGCTTGTTCTCGACCTCAGCCGTATTGAGCATGTTTACCACCAGGGTGCTGCGCGTGATCGCAGTCAGGCCGCCAGCCTGCTCGATCCAATACGTCTGGCCACCGCTGTCGGCCGTGCGGCCCATGAGGTCGGCATAGAGATGGTCGACCCAGCCCTGGTCGGTATTGCCAGCGTCGGCGTAGTACTCGTTCGAACCGGCGATGCCGGCGATGAGCAGTTTCTCGTCGAGCATCCCTTGGCTGCTCGGTGTTCCGGGCGTGCCCAGGGCGCTGGCCCAAAATTGCAGGCCGCCGGTGTCGGGCGCCCGGTGCAGCAGATTCTCGTAGACCGTGGTGACCAACTGCGTCCGATATTCGTATGAATTAAGGAAGACGATGACGGCGTCGGTGCGCCCGTTGGCGCCGGTTGTTTGCAGGAAGTTCTGCCAGAAGACCTGGCCGCCGGCATCAGCGGCGCGACCCAGCAGCTCGTGATAGAGATTGCTGATAAACGTCGCGTCGCTGCCGTTGCCCGGCGTGCCGGCCAGATAATTCTCGGCCAGCGCCGTCGCATTGACCGTCGTCTGGTTTGAGATGGCGTTGTTTGACTGAGTCGTGTCCATGTCGACGCCCGACTCGACGTAAGCCGAATTGGTAATCGTGCCCGTGGCAGTCGGCGTAACGGTCAAGGTCACCGTGGCGCTGGTTTGCTTGGCGAGCGTCGGGAACAAGACCGACACGACCGAGCCCGACTCCACCGTCACGTTCACTCCGCTGACGCTCGTGGCGCCGCTCACCAAGATCGTGCCCGCGGGCAACAGGTCGGTGAGATAGACGTTGGTGGCGTCGGAGCTGGCGCTGTTGTTCGTTACCGTAACGGTGTAGGTGAGCGGCTGATTGACGGCGCCCAGGCTCGGGCTGGTGCTTTGCGACACCGAAAGATCGACGGTGGCCGGGCCGGCCACGGGCGTCACTGGAGTGACGTTGGTGGCGACGTTGTCGCTGGGATTGATGTCGCCGTTGGCGCTGGTGACGAAGGCCGTGTTCACCAAGGCGCCGGGCGGAGTGTCGGGGCCGTCGAAGGTAATGGTAAACGTTTCCGATTGGCCGGCGGCCAGGTCGGGCAAAGTGGCCTGCGCGACGTCACTTTGCGGGAATGTGACGGTCACCCCGGCGGGCTCGCTCGTGTTTGTGCCGGCAAACGAAGCGGGCAGGTAATCGGTCACCTTGACGCCCGTGGCCGTGTTTGAACCGTTGTTCTTCACGACGACCGTATAAACTACGTTGTCGATGCCGCCCGGGTTGACGGCCGCGTTGTTGTTGGCGGCGGTCACTGCGATCGCCAGGTCGGTGGCATTCGATCCGAGCGCGTTCACCGAATTCTGCTGCTGGCTGGTCACCGCCGAGCCAGCGGTTGAATGGCTGGTATCGTCGGGGCTGTAAGCCGCGGCAGTGTTGGTGAGTGTGCCGTTGGCCGTCGAATTGATCAAGGCGTAGACGTTGGCGGTGACGGAGCCCGTCCCGCCGCCGAGGATCGTGCCGGCGTTAAACGTCACGGTATTGTTGGCCAAATTGTAACTGATGTTGGGCGCGTTCGTGGCGTTTGGCGTTTCCAGGCCGAGGAACGTCTCGCCGGTGGGGAGCTGATCGGTGACGACGGTATTTGTGGCGTCCGTCCCGCTGTTGCTGACGGTGATGTTGTATTGCACCACGTTGCCTGCCACGACGGCGGTGGCGGGTGAGGCGACGTTAACGATCGCCAGGTCGGCGGAAAGCAGCGTGCGATGTTCCAGTCGTTCAAGGGCGGAGAGCTGCCGGCGACTTTTCCGGTTGGGCAAACACCGACCGGCCTTCTTAGCCGGGCGGCCATCACGAACTCGGACAAAAAAGTTCCAAAGGCCCATAGCGCATCCTCCGAAAAAGGTGTTCGATAGATTGCTCTATCGGTTATCGCGAAGCGCCCGAATGAGCGGCGCCGCACACTTTTATCGGAAGGTTTTTATTTGCCAATTGGCGCGGATAACGTCGCATTCAAGCCAACGCGGTCTTACAATGACGAGTGCCGCTTCGCCGGCGGCGCCTCCTGGCTAGGAACGACGTGAAGCGACTTGGCATGTACGCCGCGCTAGGCTTAGGGTGGGAACGTTGGCCATGATCGATTTGTTCCGGCGATTCAAACCTCTGACACTCGTCACACAGGGCCTCGATCTCGGCGGCCTTTACGTCGTACAGTGTGGCAATGCGCGAAGGGTCGCTCAGTACCAGTGCCTCAAACTCATGAACTTGCAGATAGGGAATGAATCGGCCGTCGCCGATGGCAGCAGCCAAGGATTGCTCCAACGACGCGGCTTGGGCCCACCCGTTGCTTTTCGACATGCCCTCTTTGTAACCGGGGAAATCGTGTGGAAGGTGGTAGAGATCGACCATCATCGAAAAGCGCGCATCGGCAGATTTGTCTCCTTTGAGCCACCGTTGAATGTCAGCCAGCGTGTGCTGGAATGTGTGCAGCAACCCTCCGCGTGGAATCCGGCCACCCCGTCGCCCATGAGGGCCAGTAAAGCGAGGTGGAAGCAAGAAGACGTTGAAGTTCGCCAGGTGCGGTCTTAAGACGGTCATGGCGAACTCTTCTTCGGTCTGCCCTTCGACCGTCAGGTACAGTCGCTTCATCCGAAGGGGCCTCCGCCGATCACGTTCTTCTCCCAAAGTTGACTGAGCGAGTAAGTCTCCAGCCACTCCGCGATCGCACCTGAATCCAATTGCCTAAACTGCGATTCACTGCGGTGCATCTCCGCAACAATCACCTCATCGGGCTGGAACTCATCCAGCAGAGCGACCGATTGGGTCGCAACGACGACTTGGCATCGGTGCGACACCGAGCGGAGCATGCCGCCCAGCAAGCTCAACGCCGCCGGGTGTAACCCCAACTCCGGCTCGTCGATCACGATCACAGACGGGAGCAACTCTGCCGGCTGATTCAACAACGTGGCCAGCGCAATGAACCTGAGCGACCCGTCCGAAAACTGGTGCGGACCAAAAAGATAATCGCTCTCTTTTTGCCGCCAATTCAGGAGAATGTTTTGCGGCGCCGCCTGCTGAGGCTCGAGCACCAAATCGTCGAAGTCGGGCATAACCGAACGCACGGCCCCCGTAATTCGGCGGTAATTGGCTCCGTACTGATTTCTCAACAAGTATAAAATCGCGGGTAGATTGCCGGCATCCGAGGAGAGCCCCCGATTGTCTTCCACATAACCAGCCAGCCGCGCGCGGGCGGTCTCGGAAGTATCGTGAAAGTGGTACACCCGAATCCCGCTGAGGCGCCGATGAATTGTCGCTGCGGGCTCGCCATCGGGGATTTCGCCACCCTGCGAGGCGCGCGGGAACTGGCCACCGACAGCCCTATGATGCACTTTATTTTGCGGCGATTCTGCTTTCGGCTCGCTGAACGACTCACTGTCGAAGATCAATTTGTCGCCGCCGGCGAAGGCCAATCTGAACTCGTGCCGTTCAAGACCAAGCTCCGCCGAAAACTCCATCTCTCCAACAATCGCCGACGTCGTCTTCGGACCGTGGTGCAAGACGGCGCTCGCTCCGCCGGCGCGGGCCACCAACCGAGCGACATCGTTTAAAGATACGGCGCGCAATAACTGAAAAAACGAGAGAAGGTTCGACTTGCCAGCGCCGTTCGCCCCGATCACCACATTTAGCGGCTGAAGATCGATGGCTTGGTCTTTGATAGACTTCCAGCCAGCAATGCGAATCCTCTTAAGCATCGGCATTTCGCTGGTCCTATGAAGATTTCCTAGAATCTAAGTCGTCGACCACGCCAGGGAAGGTGAAGCTGTGGCTAGTAGAAATTCTAACGTGGCCGTTTAGGGAGACGCAAATCGGCAGGCCGTCTGGCGCGGCTCGGGCGCTATCTGGCATCCAACAGATTAGGTGTGCTTACGGCCGATACTTGTTCGCTTACCACCGCGGACGGCGTGCGGAGCGCCACTCCGGCGTCGGCGGATTGGCTGGCGAGTGGCGTGGGAACGAGGCCGATGAGCACGATGAGCAGGGCGCACACACCGGCGGCGACGGCGGCGCCGAGCCCGCCCGAGCTGGCGGGCGTCGAAAGCGATTCGCGGAAATACATGGCCGATACCACGCGCAGGTAATAGCCCGCCGCGATCGTGGCGTTGATCACGCCGATCACGGCCAGGGCTAGAAACCAGTTGCCCACGTGCGGGTCGGCCAGGCCGCCTTCGTCGAAATTCAGTGCGCTGCCGAACACCGCGAATTTGCCCCAAAAGCCGGCCAAAGGCGGAATGCCCATCAGGCTGAAGAGAAACACGGCCAGAAAGACGGCGGTGAGCGGGTTGCTGCGGGCCAGCCCGGCCAGGTCGTCGACGGTGTCGACCTGCTTGCCCTGCCCGCCCAGGTAGGTGAGCGCGGCGAAAATGCCGGCCGTCGCCAAGGCATACACGGCCAAATAGAAGAACAAAGCGCCTAGGCCGTCGAACGTCGACGTCGGACCGCCGGTCGCACTGGCCAGCCCGACCGCCAAACCGATGAGCATGTAACCGCTGTGCGCAATGGAGGAATAGGCCATCAGGCGGCGGAGGTTGTCCTGCCACAGGCCCAGCACGTTGCCCAGCGTCATCGTCAATACGGCGATGACGAGCGTGATCTTCCAACCATAGCTTTCCATGCCCGGCATGGCTACGGCGACGATCCGCACCAGCGCCACAAAGCCGGCGATTTTTGGCAACACGGCCAATACGCCGGCGTTGCCGTTGGTCGTACCCTGGTACACGTCGGGGGCATAGAAATGAAAAGGCACCGCCGTGATCTTGAAACCGATGCCGGCAAACAACAGCACCAGCGCAATGACCGCCAGCGACGTGAGGCCGGTCGGCTCCTCGGGCTGTGCCGCGAGGGCCGACTGCAACACCGCCAGGTCGGTCGAGCCGCCGATGCCGTACAAAAAGCTGAAGCCGTAGAGCGTGAGCGCCGACGACAAGATGCTGAGAAAGAAGTACTTGGCCGCCGCTTCGGGCGACGTCGCGTCGCGCCGGCCGAGATAGAGTAGCACGTAGGTGGGAATGGAAATCAATTCGATCCCTAGAAACAACAGCACCAGATCACGAGTGGTGGCCACGATCATCGCCCCTGAAACGGCGAGCAAGAGCGTGCCGATCAATTCCGGCTCCTGGGCATCTTCGTCGGGTTGCGATGAGAGCAGCACCAGCACCAGGCCCACGACCAGCGACAACCAACGGACGTATTGGCCCAGCGGGTCGATTCGGCCTGCGGCGTCGAGCGCCAGCGTGCTCATTGAAACGGTGGCGGGCGAAGCAACCTCCGCCGTGCCGAATCCTTGTGTGAGCAGTGCCACCGCCGACAGCACGAGCGCGCCGGCGGCGACCAGCGCCCAGATCCGGCGGGCCGCCGTGAATGCGCCGACCACATAAATCAACGAAGCGACGACGATCAAGATCGCTTCAGGCAGCAGGCGATAGATCGTATCACTCGACAAGCGCGGCTTCTCCTCTTGTTTGTAGGACGGAATTCATTCCGTCATTTCTACGTTGTGCCACGGAAGCGTCGGAACGGAATGAATTCCGTACTACTACCGGCCGCTCTTTGATCTCCTGATACCGCTGATTAAACGGCGGCACGGTGATGGCCAATACCTGATCGAGATCCTTCTCCATCGGCTCAATAAAATGCTGTGGGAAAAGCCCGATCCAAAACACAAATAACAACAACGGCGCCAGAGCCAGCACCTCGCGCACTGACATGTCGTGGATCTGCGCTCCATCGTGATGCGCTGGTTCGCGCAGCCGGTTGAAAAACACTCGCTCGAAGAGCCAGAGCATGTACCAGGCCCCCAATACCACGCCCGACACGGCTAGTATCGCAATCGCCAGCCACTGTGCCGAATAGACAAGCGGCGCCTCGGCGTAACCGCGCTGAAACATGCCGAGCAAGATGAGAAACTCGCCGGCGAAACCGTTCATGCCGGGCAATCCGATGCTCGACATCATGAACAAGCCCATGAACGTGGCCAGCAGCGGCAGTCGCCGTGCCAGGCCGCCTAAGTCGGCGATTTCGCGCGTGTGATAACGTTCATAAATCATGCCGACCAGGGCGAACAGGCCGCCCGTGGAAAGGCCGTGGTTGACCATCTGCAACACGCCGCCGTAAAGCGCGGGCTTATTCAGCGCGAAGGTGCCCAGCATGCAAAAACCGAGGTGGCTGACGCTGGAGTAGGCAATCAGCTTCTTGATGTTCGTCTGCGCCAGGGCCAGCAGCGCGCCATAAATGATGCCGGCCACCGAAAGCCACAGCAGCCAAGGCACACACGCCGCCGTGGCCTCGGGCAGCAAGGGCAGGCTGAACCGCAGAAAGCCATAGCCCCCGATCTTCAACAGGATGCCGGCCAGAATGACGCTGCCCGCCGTGGGCGCCTGGGTGTGGGCCAGCGGCAGCCAGGTGTGCAGCGGAAAGAGCGGCACCTTGATGGCGAAGCCGGCAAACAGCGCCAGAAACATCAGCAGTTGTGCGTAAAATGAGATCGGCTGGGCGGACAGGTTCCGCTGGAGCGTCTCGATGGAGAACGTCATGTGGTGCGGCTCGACGTAGTAGTAATTCCAGAGCACGAGCGATACGAGGCCCAAGAAGGTAAGCAAGCTGCCGCCCA
>DASSFG010000087.1:0-4326 GCA_035694685.1 Pirellulales bacterium | reverse complement strand
GCTTCAACCACAATCAGAAAAGAAAAGCTGCCCTTCGCAGCCGCTTTCGCTTGCTCAAAACTCATCGGTGGCGATTCATGACTGTTATTCATTGTTTCCTGTTGCTGACAGCTTTCGCCGCGCCAGCTGAGGCGTTCGACGTGTCTGTTTACGGTGGCACATCGGGCGGTGTGGCGGCGGCGGTGCAGGCCGCCCGCATGGGAAAGAACGTGGTGTTGATCGAGCCGGGCAAGCACTTGGGCGGATTGACCTCCGGCGGCCTCGGCGCTACCGATATCGGCAACAAGGGCGCCATCGGCGGCATCTCGCGTGAATTCTATCGTCGCGTGGGAAAGCACTATGGCAAAGACGAAGCGTGGACCTTCGAGCCGCACGTTGCAGAGCAAATCATGAACGAGCTTGCGCAGGAGGCGGGCGTGAAGGTCGTGCTCGGCGAGCGGCTCGACCTGGCCGACGGTGTCAAAAAACGCGGCGGACGCATTACGGCCATTGTCATGGAAAGCGGCCGCACCTTCGCGGCCCAAATCTTTATCGACGCCAGCTATGAAGGCGACCTGATGGCCAAGGCCGGCGTGGCCTATCACGTCGGCCGGGAAGCGAACCGCGTCTACGACGAAACGTTTAACGGGGTACAACTCGGCTCGACCCAGCACCAGTTCAAAGTGCCCGTCGACCCCTACGTCACACCGGGCGATCCGGCCAGCGGCCTGCTGCCCTGCATCCATTCCGGCAACCCCGGCGAACACGGCGAGGGTGACCACCGCGTGCAGGCATACAACTTCCGGCTCTGCCTGACCGACGACCCGGCCAACCGCCTGCCGTTTCCGAAGCCCTCCGGATACGACCCGCTGCGTTACGAATTGCTGCGACGCTACATCGCAGCCGGCGTCTTCGACGCGATGGGAAGCAACTTGCCCATGCCGAATCGAAAGACCGACATGAACAACAACGGCGCGTTCAGCACCGACAACATTGGCATGAATTACGATTACCCCGACGGCGACTATGTCACGCGAGAGGCGATTTTCCAGGAGCACGTCAGATATCAGCAGGGGCTGATGTGGTTTCTGGCGAACGACCCGCGTTTGCCGGAGCAAGTGCGGCATGCCGTCAATCGCTGGGGCCTTTGCCAGGACGAATTCACCGACAGCGGCGGCTGGCCGCACCAGCTTTACGTGCGCGAGGCGCGGCGCATGATCTCCGACTACGTGATGACCCAGCAACATTGCCAGGGCCGGCGTGTGGCGGAAGATTCGATCGGGCTGGCCGCGTATGGCATGGACTCGCACAATACGCAGCGGTGGGTGAAAGACGGGCATGCCAGCAACGAGGGCGACGTGCAAGTCCACGGGTTTCAACCTTATCCGATCGCCTACCGCTCCATCGTTCCCAAGCGGGAGCAATGCGAGAACCTGCTCGTGCCCGTCTGTCTCTCGGCGTCGCACATTGCCTACGGCTCGATTCGCATGGAGCCGGTGTTCATGGTCTTGGGCCAATCGGCTGCGACCGCCGCCTGCCAGGCGATCGACGCCGACGCCGCAGTGCAAGAGATCGACCTGAAGCGACTTGATGAGCGGTTACTGGGCGACAACCAGATCCTCGCCTGGCACGGCGCGGCGCGTGCCGACGCGATCGACCCAGCGAGTTTGCCCGGCATCGTGGCCGACGACCTTCAAGCCCAACGCGAGGGCGAATGGGTCGAAAGTACGGCGATCGGTGGCTTCATCGGGGCAGGCTATCTGCACGACGGCAATGCGGACAAGGGTCACAAATCGCTGCGGTTCAAGCTGGCAGTAAAGCGCTCCGGCCGCTATCAAGCGAGGCTGGCCTATTCGGCTCACGAGAACCGGGCCACCAACGTTCCCGTGACGGTGTTGGTTAACGGAACCGAGAAGAGCATCTCCGTCGACGAGCGCCGGCCGCCGGCAGTCGAAAAGCGATTTACCTCGCTCGGCGACTTCGATCTGAGCGCCGGCGACATCGTTGTCGTAACCGTATCGAACCGCGGCACCGACGGTTACGTGGTGGTCGACGCAGTGCAACTCGCGCCGCTTCCGTGACCCGTTTACCTGCATGTGCCGTCCTTGAGGCGAGACGAAATCATTTGACGGGAGTCGGCGCCGGCATCAAAATACAATGCACCAGCACCAGTAGCGTTATGAACGGCGGAGATCCGAGAAGGGGCACAACCTGCCTCGACTTGGTTCGCTCTGCGCTTTTTGCCTGCGGCCAATGAGGTGCTGCGCGTGTCGGAAACGTTCGATCCTTATCGTAAATGGTTGGGCATTCTACCCGCCGAACAGCCTCCCGACCATTATAGGCTGTTGGGAATCGTCCGTTTTGAGGACGACGCCGACACGATATCGAACGCCGCCGACCGCCAGATGGCGCACGTGCGAACGTTTCAGACGGGACCGCACTCCGTCCTCTCGCAAAAGTTGCTCAACGAGATTGCGGCGGCCCGTGTCTGCCTGCTCGACGCGGCAAAGAAGGGCGAATACGACCGCCAGTTGCGGGCCAAGGAAAGCCGTTCGGCGCAGCCGACCGGGGCCGCGCCCACCGAGCTGGTGCTTCGGCCCATCGACTCGACACCTCCGGCCGCTCCGGTCGCGAGGCCGGCGCCGCCGGTCACTGCATGGTCGCAACCGCCGGTTGGCGCAGTGCCCCGAGTGCCCGTTCCGCCGGCGAGACCGCCGGCGAGCGTTCTCACGCCCGCCGATCCGACACCGGTAAGTCTCGGTCCCGTCGCGCGGCGCCCGCCGCCGAAGATCCAGTTGCGCAAACCACGACGGGAACGGTCGGACGCCCACAAAACGTTGTTGATCGCCGCCGGACTGGCGGCAATCACGGTGGCTGTGTTTGTCGCATACAAGACGCGCAGCGGCGCGAACAGCAAGGTCACTCGCGACGATGACGCAGCAAACCAAGTCGTCCGCGACGATGCCGAGAAGGCCCGCGAGATCAGCGAATCACGAGGGCCCTCGCAAAGCAAGGTCGTTGTGACGGGCACCGTGATCACCCCCGGCGAAGACTCTCCGGCAGAGGCGAGCGCTCCGCCCGACGGCCCGCCGCCACGCCCTGTTGTCGTCGCATCGAGCACCAGCACTGAGTCGCCTTGGGCGAAGCTCACGCGTCAACTGAATGATTTCCACTCATGGAAGGCCGCCTCGGGCGATTGGTCCGAAAAGGAAGGCCGCATCTACGGTCAAGGCGATGCTAGGTTGAACTTCCAAGAGGAGCTGCCCGAAGCATTTTTGTTTTCGTTCGAGATGAAGGTCGTGGATGGCATGCGTCCGCGGATCTTCTTCGGCCAGGATTTCCATTTTGGCAACGAAGGATATGAACGCACGCTGTACGCGCACGACGACACGAAGTCACCCGTCGTCGGCACACCGCGCCCCTACTCGACCGGCGTTCCCCTGAACGTCTCCTGCCGCGTGACCGAGCAAGAATCGGAGTTCCTGGTTGACGGCAAGCTGGTGGCTCGTTGCGGTTGGAAGCATTCTGGCCCGATGAAGTTGACTCTTTCCGCGGGCGACTGGTGGAGTAAGGGCCAGGTGCTCTTCGGTCCCTTCACGCTCGGCCCCGCGCCGCCCGAACCGTTGACTCCGCCTTTGTCGTCCAGCGGGTCTCCGTCGGTCACAGCAAAGGACACTCCCTGGCGCGTCTTGTTCGACGGCAAATCGCTTGCCGGTTGGACGGGCGACTTGGGAGCAACGAAGGTCGAAAACAGCGTCTTAATCAATCGTGGCAAACGGGCAATCGTCGTTGCACCGGGCGATTACCGCGACTTCGAGCTCGAAATCGAATTTCGGCTGGCGCGGGACGGCAACAGCGGTTTGGGAATCTGCTATTCCGGCAACGGCGACCCCTCGCAAAACGGACTTGAAGTCCAGATGATCGACGACACTGCGAACCGCCGGTTGCAGGACATCCAGAGGTGCGGCGCCGTCTATGGCCTCGCCGCCGCCAAACCGGGGCATTTCAAACGCTGGCCCGAGTGGAACCGGTTTCGAGTGACGTCGCTGGACGACAGATTGCAAGTCGAACTCAATGGAACGTTGGTTGTCGACACCACACGTTCGCTGATGAAGCAAGCCAATCCGCAACACCCCGGCGTGTCGCGGACCTCCGGCAAAGTCTGTTTGTTTCCCGTTCAAGGCCGCAGCGAGTACCGTAATATCCGGATTCACGACAAATGACCCATTTCCCGAGACTTCACAAGTGGCCCGGTTTCCTTGGTCTCGTGTTCACGATATTGGCGCTCGTGGCGCTCATTGTTGGCGTAGCCCTATACTATCCGAATTTGCACCCGCCGAAGCCAGT
>DASSFG010000086.1:0-5440 GCA_035694685.1 Pirellulales bacterium | reverse complement strand
CGTGGAACTAAGTACACAAGGCCGATGGCGGTCGAGGGGGTGCGTGCGCAGCACGCCCTGCCGGCCAAGATGCTCCGCGACGATTGCTATGCCCCCTTCACCCACTGCCGACGTGCTAAAGCCGGGCGCGATTTCGCCCACCAGTACGGCGAACTCCGCCGGGTCTTCCGTCGAGCGCGGCAAGGGAAGGCGTAGGCCGAATAGCTCCCGGGCCGCCGGGTCGTCGGGCGGCTTGTCGAGCGTGATGAAGGCGAACAGGTCGGCAATCTCCTCGGGTTTGAGCTGTTGCTCCAGGTTCTCGGGCATCAGCGAGAGCTTGCTCGTTTCCATCTCTTCGATGTCGCCGCCGGCAATGGTTTCCAGCTTGCCGCCTTGCACCTTGAGCACGACGCGCGCGTCGCTGTCTTCGGCCACCAGGCCGGTGAGCACGCGGCCGTCGTTGGTAACCACCGTGCGGGCCTGATAGGCGGCCCCAATCACCAGGCTTGGATCAAAGACGTTCGAGAGAAGCTGTTCCAACGAGCTACGGCCGTTCACGGTGATGTCCGGCCCTACGTCCTGCCCTTCTCCAAAAATCTTGTGGCATTGACCACAGACCTTTTTGAACACTTGTTGGCCGCGATGGGCGTCGCCCGTCGTTTGCCGTAAGAGCGCTCGCATCTGGCCGATCACTTGCTCGCGCTGCGGGTTACGGTCGGTGCGCAAGGTGCCCCACGTTTTGCGCACCACCTCGACCAGGTCGGCGTCGCGGCTGGCGAGCAGCTTGCGCACCTGGTTGAGATTCAAGGCGTCGGCAGGCACGCGTTTTTCGCCGATGGCCGCCAGCAGCGACTTGGCCCAGGCGGCACGCCCGGTGAGCAGTTCAATTGCTTCCGGCTTTAATTCAGGCTCCATGCCGGAATACGCCATGAGCACGACTTGGGCGACGGCCGGCAACTCGGCGCGGCCCAAGGCAGCGAGCACTCGGCGGCGAAACTCAATCGAAACTTGCTCGCTCGCTGCCAGCAGGCCGGCCACCTCATCGAGCAAGTCCGGATCGCCGGCGGCCACCAGGGCGCCCAGGGCCGGCAAGCGTCGCTCTTCCGGTTCGTCGGGCGAAAGAACGATCTTGCGCAGCAAGGCGACCGCCCTTTCGTCTTTCCAGGAGGCGGCCAACAAGGCGGCATCGAAGTTGAGCGGGCTATTCACGGCGTCGAGCACCGTCTTAACTAAGGGCGCCATCGCCGTGCGAAGCTGCTCCAGCCGCGCTCCGGCAATCTCGCGTGTTTGCACTTTACCGGCCAGCATCGACAGGCACTTGCCGGCCAGCGCCGGATTAGCGCCTTCGCCCGTGAGCAAAAACTCGACGAGCGCAACCACTGGCCGCGGGTCGGAGTCGGACCGGCCGAGCACGCGCTCGACCACGCGCGGCAGGAGGGTCGCGACGTTCGGCTCGTCGCTCAACTTCGCCTCTTTCACCAACGCTAAAAACCGCTCGCTCTCCGTCTCCAACAGCGGGTGCAGGTTCTGCCAGACGATGTGTGGAATCAGCGTGTCTTCGCCCGAATTATTCAATGCCTCATACAACAATGACAGTGCGTCAACGCCTTCCAGCTTGCGGGCCGCAATGACGACTTGCAGCAACACGTCGGCCGAGGGATCATCGACCATCGCCAGCACTCGCTCGCGGATTTGGGCAACGACCTGTCTCTGATTGCCCGCCGCCCTCACTCCCCAGGCACGAAACGCCGGATCGGGATGCTCGAGCAACTTAAGATGGAACGTCGCTTCCAGCGGGCTCGCGCCCACCAGCGACCAGAGCGCGTGCATGCGGGCCTTGCGAGGCTGGCCGTCATCTAGGACCAGCCGCTCGAGCTTTTCGATCGTCTCAGGCTTTGCCCGTTCCCAGAGCAGCCGCTGAGCCAGATCGCGATAAAACACGTTCGCGCTGTGGAGCCGCTCGATGAGCTTGTCGTCGGTCTCTTCGGCGAGGTTGAAAGGGGCGGCCCGCGGCGTGTCGCGATAGCGGACCCGATAGAGCCGGCCCTTGAGACGGTCGATGCCTTTGGGGTCGCGGTTTGCGTCTTGATAGCAATGGTAGCGGTCGTACCAGTCGAGAACGTAGAGGCAGCCGTCTGGCCCGGTCTTTTGCACGACGGGCATGAACCAGGCGTCGTTGGCGGAGAGAAAGTCGTCATTGGGCGTGGCGGAATACGTCGAGCCGTCGCGAGCAAGTGTGTCGCTGTTGATGCAGTTGCCGTGGATATTGCCCATAAAGAGTCGCTCGCGAAACGGCTCGGGATAGGCGTCGCTGTCGAAGTAATGAATGCCGCAGTAAGCGGCCTGCTGATGGCGGTGCTTGACGATCGAATCGAGCTTCCAGGTGAACGGCGGATAGGGGCCGCCCTGGCGATGATAGTAGCCGGTCTCGGTCAGGTGCCAGAGATGGTCAATTACGCAGGCGCTCACGAACGCGCTCCCCTCGCGGTCGAAGGCGATGCCCCACGGGTTGCTCGTGCCCTCGGCGAAGAGCTCGAAGTCGCGGGTGCGGGGATGAATGCGGAACAGGGCGCAGGTGAAGTCATGGGTCTTGCCGCGATATTCGACGTGGCTGGGGTTGAAGACGCCGTTGAGGCCGTAGAGCCAACCGTCCGGCCCCCAGGTGAGCGAGTTAGGCAGCTCGTGCGTGTCGGCCCGACCAAAACCGCTGACGACGACTTCTTGCTTGTCTGCCCGACCGTCGCCGTCAGTATCCTGCATGAAGAGAATGTCGGGCGAGTTGGCGACCCACACGCCGCCAGCGCCCACGGCGATGCCCGAGGGGATGTTGAGCCCGTCGGCAAAGATGGTGAAACGGTCTGCTCGTCCGTCGCCGTCGGTGTCTTCGAGCACCTTGACGCGGTCCTGGCCCGGCCCCGGCTCGCGGCGCGGATATTCCAGGCTCTCGGTAATCCAGATTCGCCCGCGCTCGTCGAACGTCATGGCCACCGGATTAACGATCTCCGGCTCGCTGGCCACCACTTCGACGGAGAAGCCCTCGGGCACGGTCATCCGCGCGATCGCCTCTGCTGGCGAAACCGCGGGCCCCGGCGCCTTCTGCTGGCCATGGGGAATAGGACTTTCAGCATCGCATTGGGCGGTGATCGCCAAAAACAATGTCAAAACGAGCGGCGTGCGATTCATCGGCGCGAGTCAAACCTGGTCTCGAAGTCGAACAAAACCGATTATGGACGCCGGGCGGAAGAAGTGCAATTTCGGGCCGTGATCGCCGGAACCACAATCGCACGGCGGCGGCCGCAGCTCGGAGGCTATAATATGACTGCGAGGCACAAGTACGAGCAGCCACTGTGCTTAGACTGCGCTGATCTGGACCACCTGCTGTTTCTGCCCAGCGGCGACGCGGCTCTGTCGCGCCGCGCGGAAGTATAGTCCGCTGCCCGCCGTCGTGCTGCGCTATAGCCGAGCGCGGAAACGCTACGAGCGGCAGGGGCTGTAACCGCCGCTCATGTTTGACAGATAAAAGCCAATGACCTTCTCCAAACCCTCAGAAAATGATGCGGCTTTGTCCTCCATCGCCCGCGAATCAGTGAGCAGGCAATATCGCAGTGGCGCTGGCTCTGGTCCGACATACAATTGGTGGTAACAGCAAGAACCGTTTGAGCCGAACTGCAGCAGGTCATACAGCTTCACGCCGTTGAGCGTTAATGACTCTTCGGTGAATCTTCCGGGGTTCGGATTGTCTTGGCCACAAGATAGGCAGAGACGCGCGTGCTGTTCCGGCGTGGCCCATTCTTTACCCGGAGTAAGGCTTCCGGTGATGAAATAAATGGCAGGCCCAGCACCGTAAATGAACTCTTCAGGTGCGACGAATTGCCCTTCAAGCCCGGGGAACGATCCATAGCCGATGGTGCAATAAAACTCACAGAATTCAGGGTCAAGCTTTCTGCCGAGTTGTTGCTCAGCGTTTTGAAGCCGTGATTCCGAAGCAGGTCGAAAATCGGACCAAAAGTTCCTGCCCAATGGCTCAGTCATTTGGTAGAGTTCACCGATCCAGTCAGCCGTGCCAATTCGGAACATGGGAAATCTCAGCCTTAAAGGCATTTGGCAGCGAAGTGCATCGCCTGGTTGCCCAGATTTGTGTAATTCGCTGAAACTACGCCCTGACGATTATCTGAGTTGCCGTGTTTGAAGGTCAAGTTAATCTCGCGCAAACTCGGTTACGTGACCGCACGGCGATTTTCTCGGATGTGGGCGATTCGAAAGTCGACCAGCGTGCTCATGGACGCTTCAAAGTAGCCCTTGCCCTCCTCGGTCCGACACGCCGACGCAGGTGGACGACCGCTTCTAAAAAACGAGATGGTCGGCGAGGCTTACCGGCCACCACCTCACGGCCGCCGCTTGGGCGCGGTTCGTTCCGGTCAGTAGGCACGTTCTCCGTCGCCGATCCGTGGCGTTGGCGGTGTAATGGCCTGCATGTCCGCGAGAGATTTCGTTGAACGCTACTTTGATGCTTGGGGCGCGCTGCATCCGAACTCATTGTGCCGCAACCACTTGTGGAAAAACATTTAGCAGCCATCGCATTCCTTTTTTTGCGCTCGCCGTCACGCGTGACGCCGGCCTGCAAAAGCGCGACGGTTTCGCGCCGCGCGCCCCGCGAAGCTCGTTAGCTTCGGGTACAGTCGAGTCACGGTTTCATGCGCTCGGCGTCACGCGTGACGCCAGGCTGCAAAGAGCATAGCCGTATCGCGCCGCCCGGCTATCGACCACAACATCTTGCGGTCGAACCGACGGCCGACCACAAGATATGCCAAGATGGCCAATTGCCGACGACGTTGCGACAAATTTGCGGTAGTTGGCCATCTTCGAGGTTGCAGCGAAAGAAAGCCTATGACGGCGGCATGAACGATCTCATGGACCGTGTCCGCGACGCCCCTGCGGCCTGAAAGGGACTCGACCTAATCCTGGGGCTCGTGCCCTCGTTGTTCTATCCATCTCGAGAATCGTCCCCTGCGCGGCGGCACGAGCCTTTGGAGTGCGGCGATGTATCGCCGCTTTTGTCGGTCCCGGAGCGACCTTTCTGTGCCGGTTGTTGGTCGCCGGCCGACGCATCAAAAGAAAGCGGCTCCGCCGCAAGCCAAAGCGGCGATAAATCGCCGCACTCCAAAAAGTTGGGGCCCCCGGGACAGCATGCCGCCGCTGCGCGGCTATAACACCGAGCGGCTAGCCGACTAAACCGGGTATCAAGCTGCCTTCGCGGACGATCATCACGGGGCGGCCGGTGTTGGTGTGGTACTCTTTCTCGAAGTCGATGCCCAACGCGTGATAGAACGAGGCGGCGACCTGGTCGGGCGTAATCGGGTCGCCGGCCGGACCCATGCCTTGCTCGTCGCTTGAGCCAATCACCTGGCCCGTGCGAACGCCGCCACCGCCCAACAGAACGAACATCGCCCGCGGCCAATGA
>DASSFG010000085.1:0-6616 GCA_035694685.1 Pirellulales bacterium | reverse complement strand
TTTTTTCCGCACGTGACCGCGTCGAGGGCCGCCGAAGGCGGCCCTCGACGCGGTCACGTGTGGAAAAATGGCTCGGGATCCCAGGCATAAATGCCTGGGCTCCGTAAAGGTTGGACCAAAAGAAGCACCGCCGAACGTAGCCACGCGCATCGAAAAACACGAACTACGATACGGCCAGAACCCTCACGAGTTCTGCTACGCAGAGTGCGCCTATCTCGCGAGGACCGGTGAAATTATCCGGGCTAGGAGGCTGGCCCTGCGGCGGTTAAAGTAGACGACGAATGCCAAAGCGCCGGAGGGCTCGATGCCCAGCATATCGTCGTGTCCAACCTGCCATCGCGACCTGACCATCCCCGATCTCGCCGAGCGCCAAAAGCTGTTGCGTTGCCCGTTGTGCGATGCACAGTTCAACGCCGAAGAGGCGCTGGCCGACAGCGTCAAATTTCCGCCGGCCGCCATCATCGTCGATGCAGCCGACTCGCACGGGGCCTCCGCAGCCCCTGAAGTTGCCGAACAAGAGCCGGAACGGCCTCAGTATCTAATGACCGGCGACGCGGGCGCCGAGGCACCGGAGTACGAAGCTCGGCTCTTCACGGATGCACCACAGACGATCGACACGGAAGAACGTACAGAGATGCGCGAGGAGCCGGTTGAGGCCGACGCGCCGCTGGCTGACAGCAGCCAGGATGCGCCGTCGCGTGAGGCACCCGAGGCTGGAACAACCGAGGCGAGCCCGCAGGCAGAGAATGGCGGGGTTGCCTCTGAGGTGGCCGGCGAGGGTGCCGATTACGAGTCGTTCGGCCGCCAGGTGGCGTCGATGCGCGTCGCACCCAAGGTCAGGCGGCAGACAAGCCCGTTGGGCGCGTTAGGGCAGTTCGCGGGCATGGCGCTTGGCGGCGTCTTGGGCCTCGCTATCGGATACTATGTGTTGATCTGGATCGGTGGCTCGCAGGCCGATTTTCTCGAGCTGCGCGGCAAGCTCCCACGCTGGCTGCGTCCACCGGCTGGAGGACGCAACTCAGCGCCGGCGCCGGGGCCGCTGACCAAGCATAACTCCGGGCGGGATGAGGCTGCTGGATCGATTGCCGATCCGTTCTTGCAAGCTGCGGCACCCGCTGCGCACACGACTACAGTGACGGCCGACGACGACGCTGTGGACAACTCCGACGAAACGACCGCGGAGCTTACTCCGGCTGAAACGGCGGAACCAGCTTCAGTGCCAAGCGACGCCGATCCAACGCTGGTCGAGCGTTTGCCGGCGACAACGAAGCCTTTGCCCGAGAGTTATCGTGGTCCGAAAGGGTTCAGGTTGCGAACGGCGGCCGACTTGGAAACGGCCCTGGAAGAAACCGAGTTGGCGCTGCGATGTCCGCGTTGTCAAAAGCCGGGCGTAATCCGCCTGGCATCCTACTCGGCTGCCAACGAAGGCGAGCCGGCGGCACTCAAGCGGCCTTGCGATTACTGCCGTGGCAAACCGCTGTTGCACCTGACCGCCGCCGGGTTCGCAGAGCTTTGCGAATTGGCAGAGACGGTCACGTTCGTGCAATTTGAGCCGGACGACGATCATCGAGAACAACTGCGGGACGCGGCGGAGTCGATCTTAATGGCCATCGGCGGTCAGCGTGACAAGTGCGACATGGTCGGCCGGTTGGCGGGCGAACGTTTGGAGGACAGCGCTCGGCAAGTCAACGGCATCATACTGGCCGGCGCGGTACAAGAGGCCCAAAGCCAGGGCGATTTGTTCGCCATGCGGGTGTTGTTGTTTGGCAGCGGAAAGCCCGTGACGATCGTCAGCCGTCAACCGCCCGAGCCGCCCTTGGACCGGCGCGACCGAGCGGTCGTGTTGGGCAGCATCGTCGACAGTCCGGCGGAAAACCTGGCCGGCTACTCAGGGACTTCGTCGCAGGTTGTCTGGGGCGGACTGCACTTTAAGCTTGTGCCATGACATCGCCCGACGTCGAAGTGGAAAGCGAACGTGGCCGGCGATAAAATCGAGGCAGAAACGTCGGAATGCAGTGCGCAGAGGAAGATCATGCCGATTCACGATTGGACGCGCGTCGATGCGGGGTTGTTCCACCATTTTCACCAGCATTCTCACGCCTGACTTTTACGTGCCCGCGCCCTTGGAAAAGAGCTACCAGGCAACCTGGGCGGCATTCCCCGCCGCGCTCAAGGGTTTGTTGGAAGGTCCGCGTGATCGAGGCACGGCCGACGAAGACGGCTAGTCTACCTGCAATTTCCGTTTTCGCCATCGTCGCAACCGGCGTCCACGGACCGCGAGCCAGTCGATTGTGCGCGACGACGCCCGCGGTGCCCGCTGGGCAGGCTCCTTATCGCGAAGTACCGATCTGTTTCGGGAACGCTAATCTCCGCTAATCTTCGCTAATGGAAAGGAGAAAGATCAGTATTCCGATTAGTGTGGATCAGGGTTGATTAGCGTTCCTCCTCTTCTGGTTTTCGCGCGCGGCCCGCATCGCAGGAACCGCCCAGGAAGCGTGGTCGACGGTTTGCGTACGGCGATCGCGGGTCGGCGCGTGTCGGGCACGGCGGAAGTGCGGCGGAAACTGAGCGCTTGACCCTTCCCACGGCCGCGCTCTTGGCGACCCTACGTGAGCCAGCCGCAGAGCGAAGCGGCGTCGGTGACGATTCGCCGTAGCGCCGCGCGCCGCCTACGTCGGCGATGCTTGGCCCGTCGCGCCACCCACCATCCCCCAACCCCGCGCGGCTCGACCTCGAATCGATCCTCCTTACCCGCCGCCGCCCCAGCGGAGAAGGTGCCTATACGAAAATGGACAGGGCCCCTTCACGTGCCCTTGTGCTGGGCGGTTGGAAGGCATGGCGGCGCACGGTTGGAATATGGCAGCGTCACTCGCCCGCCAGCTCGGCAAAATAGTCGTAGAATGCCTTGGGCATCCAGTCGTCGGGAAGCTGATCTTCAAAGGAGGGCGCCTCCTGCCAGTTGCCGCTCTGGATCAGACGCTCGACGGTCTGTGAGTATTCATTGGCAATCGCGCGGCGCTCGTCGTCCCTGCGCGTGCTGCGGAAACTCATTGCGAGTTGACGACCTGCGCGGACGACGGGCGCTACCAGGCTTACTGCTTGCCCGTAGGTAGTCGGCCTAAGTCGAATTGGCGGCAACCGAAGCGGAACTTTTCGCCGAGGCGGTGCGTCTAAAGACTGGGTGAGAAGAAAGGGGCTAGGAGGTAGGGTTAGGGGTCGGGGCGGCCGGGGGGCGAGTCGGCACGGTTGGCGCACACGGAGCCTTCCAAGCCAGTCGCGCGGTAGAACAAGCGCCGGTAGACAGTAGACGGTAGACGGCAAAAACGGGAAGACGTTCGATCCGCTCGGCGCGGACGTGAACGTGGGGGCGCGCAGGCGCCAAGTGCCACCGTTCTCCGCAGGGCTGTGATCGACCGCGGCCTCTGGCCGCGGCACGGGCACGCCGTCGCAATCGGTCGATTTGCCGCCAACGGCGGCGTTCTCCATAAAAGAGGAAAGGGCTGCCGAATGTTCTATGGGCGAAAGCCTCTTTTTGGGGCCAAGGCAGTAGAAATTGCCCCGATTCTCTGGTACGATTCTAGCAGTCGCGATACGCTGCCGGTCGCTTCGCGGCCGATCGAATAAACTGGACACCTACCGCACCGCAAACCCCAGCGAGGTGCAGCATGGCTGTACGCTCTCTTACCCTATCGGAACTGCGCGCGCTATCACCAGCGGAAAAAGCCGCGCGCATCGCTGAATTCACGGGCCAAACCAACCTGCCGCTAAACGGCGAATTAACCGAGCTGTCGAGCCGAATTGCCGACTTTGAACGGCGTTATGAAATGTCGTCAGAGACGATGCGCTCGAAACTACAGCGGGGTGAGCTGAAAGAAACGGCTGACACCGGCCGATGGTCGATGCTCATTGATTTGAGGACGGATCTTGAGCGGGCGGCCACCTAAGCACGGCGCCAGTCGATTTTCCCGGTATCTCGAAATTCACGAGACCGTCCTGGGGCAATATCGCGACCAGTATTTTGTCGGTGGCGATGCAATCAAGTTTGAACGATTCGGTTCCCGTCACTATTTGATGCAAGGTGAAATCGCCTGTCGGGGGAACATTGTCGTCGCGGTAGATAAGATCTTGGAAGTTTGCGACCGCGAACCCGACCCGTTGGTTCAAACCGTTCGGTATTCCTACAACGTCTACGCCAAGGGAAAATGGAACATCTTCCGGTACGATAACCAGCACCCGGACTGGCGGTATCCGGGACACCACGACGAACACCATCGTCACGCGTTTGATTGGGATACGGGTGACGAACTTCCCGATTCGCCCGAATGGATTGGCGCCGACCGCTGGCCTACGCTTGGCGAAGTGATTGAAGAGGTTCGCCGATGGCACGCCGATAACTACCACCGTCTACCCGACCCCGAGCAATTCGTGACGGACGTCTTGTCGGAGCTCCGCTAACACTGGCGCTCACGGTGATGTTGTTTCTGGTTTTCGCCTGCGGCGAAGAGGAGCAGCGGCAAGCTGCCTAGTCTTTGCGACGGTGTAAGGCGACCAACTCACTGTTAAGACGCGACCGCGGCGTCGGCACGGTTCGCTATCCGCTAGTTTGACAACCGGCTGTGCGGCCGTTCTACTTGGCGAGTATCCGCCTTGGAGAACGGAGCAATGCAGAAGCGTCGGCTAGCAGGGCATTGCCGGTCTTGGAACTGTGCCGGTGAAACCGTTATTACGGCAAACGAATACGGATACCTCCATCAGACTTGTACGGTCTGTCGTCGCGAAACCTTTGTCAACCTCGGTAACCTTCCCGACATTATCTGTGATACGTGCGACGTGAAACTCTCGCTGTTTCAGGATGGCCGGTACTATTGCTATGAATGCCCACAGTGCAAAGCCAATGGTAAGATAGCTGACTTAGTGGGTTAGCCGTCGGATCGTGCGCAACAACCCTCTACCAACGCCCCGCCTTCGAGCGATGGCGAACAGACCAACTGGCCGTCTCCCCTTGACGATCCGCGAATCTCGCGGCCACGTTGCCACGTATAGAAGCCCAATGCCAAGCTTTCGCCGCCGTCGAGCGAACGGCCCACCAACTCAGGACTCGGAAAGGAGATAAGTCATCTAACTGGGCATATCCCGCGCTTATGTCATTTTCAAGTCCCGCTTGACTGCGGGCCATAATGGATCGACGCGCTCTCCTTTTTCTAAAGGACGCCGATGCGATTGCCGTTGACATCAAACGTCGCGCTGGCAGCGGGCTCGACTGCCGCTTTCACTTTCTCGATGAACAACGGTCGGCGCGGGCCCGATTTCAAGCTCGCGAGCTCGAGGTGGCTGCGCCGAACGGGCAACCACGCCAGGAAGAGCTCAAACTCGACCAACGCCTGTTCCAGGGCGGATGTCCGAGCTTCGAGGCAATCGGCGCGATAGACCCCTCGCATGCGGCGCGGCCCGCGAGCGACACGATTGGGTAGCGGCCGACAAAGTTGGTTCGCGGCAGGAACCCGACTTGAGCGGCCGAATCCGCGTCGGAGATCGACGCGCAAGCGCCGGCAGGAAAATCTAACGCCGGGCGTACCGAAGTGGAACTTCTTGGCGACCAGGAGCGTCTAAATTAGGGCGAGAAGAAAAGGGTTGGGATTAGGGAGGCCGAACTGCGAATCGTAGCGCAGGGCGCACACGGAGCCTTCCAAGCCAGTTGCGCGGTAGAACCAAGGGTAGGTAGACAGTAGACGGTAGACAGGGAAGACGTTCGATTCGCTCGGCGCGGAACGTGAAAGCGCGAGCGGGCCTGGGAATGCGGCGATTTATCGCCGCTTTGGCTTGCGGCGGAGTCGCTTTCTTTTGATGCGTCGGCCGTCGACCAAGAACCGACACGACGAAAGAAAGGTCGCTCCGCGACCGACAAAAGCGGCGATGAATCGCCGCACTCCAAAGGTCGGTGCCGCATTCCCGAGCCTGCCTAAAAAGCGAGCAGTAGCGGCAAAACGAGCGTCGCCGGCGCACGGTCTTTGCAAATTTGCACGAACGGACCGAACCCGATGTTTTTTGATTGCTCATAGTTCCCAGGTGGGGAATTGTGGATAGGTGCCAGTAATGTACGCATGTCGGTTTTCTGGTGCATCTTTTTTGAGCTGATAGGTGGGCTCGCTGGCGGTTCGGCTTGCCCCGGGTTCGGCGCTGGTGAGGACAGATGCACGCCAAGCCAGTTCGCAGTTAGGATGAGGGATGAAGGATGAGAGATGAAGGATGAAGGACCAACGATCGCGGGATAACGACCGCGGATTTGCTCCCTATCTGTGCCCATCGGTGACATCCGTGGTTCCGATCCTGTTGGCCCGCCCGAACTATGACGAGTCCGCCTACAAAAGATGCGGCCGACGACATTCCAAAATGGGCACGGCCCCCCAGATTTATGGTTGCGGGCAGATTTGCGTGTTTGCAGGACGGTTGACGCAATTAGTTTGAAACGAAACAGTTTAGAGCAGCAAATTCAACGACGCGACTTTTGTTTTTGACAAGGGTAATACTCTTTTTGACAAGGGTAATTGGATCCGCGGTATGGTGGTGCCCCAAATCCCGCACGTGACCGCGTCGAGGGCCGCCTGCGGCGGCCCTC
>DASSFG010000084.1:0-17905 GCA_035694685.1 Pirellulales bacterium | reverse complement strand
GTTGGCTACCGGTTAAACGATCACATGTCCGTATGACTGCTCGATCACCCTACGCCCAGCAGCGAATCACTTCTTATCGCGCAACTGCCAGGAGTCGAGATACTCTCGTGTGTGATCGCGATAGCCGCGGGGCAACTGTTGGCTGGTGAGCGGGTCAGTCTCGCCTGATTTGGCCGCCTCGAAGTCGGTCTGTATTTGTTGCTGGACATTCCCCTTCATGTTCGGTCCATCGACGAAGTCGACCACGAGCGCGGCGCCTTTGCCGGTCTGCTGCTTGACCTTGGTGTCGTAGAACTTCGAGTCGGTTTTTTCTTCAGGCCGGGGGCCGGTGCCCCGGCCACGGCCGAGCCCCATGCCCGGCCGGCCGAAACGATTACCCATGCCCATGCAAGCCTGGCAGCCTTCGCCGCCGCACTCTTTGCAGTTCATGCTGTCTTTAGCCATTTCCAAGTCGCTCATGGCCTCGTCGAGCATGGCCATCTCGTCGGCCTCCTGCTGCAAGTCGGCCAGTTGCTGCTCGAGCTTCGACATCGCTTTAGCGGCGCCCGCCTTGTCTCCTTGCTGCATGCACTTCGAGCATTGGCCAAGCTGCTCGGCGAGCTTCTTGGCCAGCTCCATCTGGGGCTTTTGTTGCTGCATCTGGGCGAGCTTCTCTTCCAGCTCTTTGGCCTGCTGGAGCTGGCCCTTCTTCTTCAGCTCTTCGATCTGCTTCTTCAGGTTCTGCTGGGCTTTGTCGTGGTTCTCGGCCATTTTCAGCAGCTTGTCTTCCATTTGCTTGAGCTGCTTTTCGAGCGCGGCCTTGGCGTCGGGATCGAGCTTGCCGTTTTCGAGCTTGTTGCGAAGCTGCTGCAACTCTTTCATGGCCACCTGGAAGTCGCCGTTCTTCAGGGCGTCGACCATTTTGTCGGCCGGCCCTTTCTCGAGGTCTTTGAGTTGCTTGAATTGTTCTTGTAGTTTTTCACCGGCGGCGAGCTGCTGGCGGCGTTTCTCCACGTCTTTCGCCAGATCGTTCAACTCGACGAGGGCCTGTTTCTTGTCAGTCATTTCACCTTTCGCCAGGTCCTTCGTGCCGTCTTGCAGCTTGGCGAACAGCTCCTCGGCTTCCGGCAGGTTCTTATCACGGGCCTGCTTACGCAGCTCCAGCGTTTTTTTCTGCACCGGGCTAAGCGACGTCTTAATCTGCTTCTTCTCCGCCGAAGTGGCTACCGAGCCGCCGGCCTTGTTCTGGTTGATAGCCGGCTGCAAGAAAAGCGCGATCAAAAACACCGCCAGGCCGGGCGCCAGCGGCAACCAGGACCAACGGCCCAGCCGCACGCGGAACTGGTCAGCCACGTGCAACCGCTCGACGCGCTTCATCGCGTCGTCGATCAACGCCCGGCCAGCCGGCGAGTCGAGTTGTTCGGCGGCCAACGCGTAGGTGCTCGAGACACGCTCTTTCAGCCCGAAGCGACGGTCGATCTCCAAGGCTGCTTCCAGCTCGCTGCGGCGCGTGACGTAACACCAGACAACCGCCGTTAGCAATCCGCAGCCCAGGGCCGCCACGGGCCACACCCAAGCAAGCAAACCAAGCGGAAAGAACTTGTCGATGGTCACGATGGCCGACGCCGCCAGCAGCCAGCCAAACCAGCTCCGGCTCAGCACAGCCAGAAAGCGTTGCAAAAACAAACGACGACGAGCGCGGCGAACCTGTTGCTTGAGGACGTCCATTGCGGTTGCCTTTCGGTGAAATGACAGGGCAGCTACCCGGCCGCATTATAGTGCATTGCCCGTCCAAAAAGCCAGTAGATTTGCCGATAGGTGTAAAGAAAAGTTGGTGTGAGGGACAGGTCGGGAAAATCAGGCGGCGGCTGGGGCAGAGACGCGGCTGTTCCAAAGTTGAGCTCCCTTTGAGCGTTATGCCGCGGCGATGGCCCGGTGGGCGGTGCTCCGGGGCATCGCTTGGCCGCAATGCCAAATCGGTCTTTTTGGATCCAGCATCGCCAAGCTCTGCCCCAGCCACCACTCGCAGAGCATACTGTCTTCCGCGTCTACTTAGGCGTGGCCACCGGCCGGGGCCAGGCCGGGACCGACGTGGTGTGGCAAGTCTTGTGGCGGGGCGCCGGCCGCTTGCCCGCGAACGACGAGGGAATAAAGCGCGGGAACGAGGAACAGCGTCGTGACCAGGCCGGCCAACAAACCGCCGATGACCGCCCGGCCGAGCGGTGCGTTCGCTTCACTACCGCGCTCGAGGGCCATAGCCATCGGCACCAGGGCAAAAAACGCCGCCAAGGCCGTCATGACCACCGGCCGCACGCGGATCGAAGCCGCCTTCCGAATAGCTTCGGTGGGCGTGAGACCTTCCTCCACCCGCAAGTGCTGGGCGAAGTCGGTGAGCAGCACCGTGTTCGAAACCACGATGCCCACCATGAAGATCACGCCCAACAGCGATTGCACGTTCACCGGCGTGCCGGTGGCGTAGAGCATCAGCACCACGCCGATGCCGCCCACCGGCACCGCCGAGAGAATTACCATGGGCGTGACGAACGATTTGAACAGCGCGGTCATCAAGAAGTACATCAGCATCGTGGCGAGAATCAGGCCCAACGCCAAGTTCCTGAAGGTGTCATTCATGCGGGCGTATTCGCCGCTGAGCACGATCTTCGAGCCGGCCAAAGTCTCGCCCTTTTTCGAGTCAGGGCTGAAAGTGTCCCACTGGCCGTCGCCCAGCGGCCTGCCGAAACGGTCGAGCATCTTGACCAGATCGTCGGAGACGTGGCCCAGGTCGCGCCCCTCGACGCCCATCGTCACGTCGATGGTCGGCTGAATGTTGATGTGCTTGATTTCCGAAGGGATCGTGCCGCGCCGCAGCGCCGCCAGATCGCCCAATCGCACCTGCTTGTGCTGGTTCGAGCCGGTGATGGGGATGTTCAACACGTCCTGCATCGACTCGATGGTGGTCTCGGGATATTGCACACCCACGAAGTACTGATTGTGGCTCACTGGGTCGATCCAAAAATTCTTCTTGTTGAAGGAAATGCTGGAGTTCGTCGAGGCGATGACGTTTTGCATGATGTCGGCCTGCGTCAGGCCCAGGTCGGCCGCCTTCGCGCGATCGACCTCGATGATGTACGCCGGCGCGTCCATGCGTTGCAACACGCGCGCATCGACGACGCCGTCGATCTGCGAGGCCTCGTCGCGGATGCGCTCGCCCACTTTGAAAACGGTGTTCTGATCGTTGCCGGTGATGCGGATGTTGACGGGGGTCGATTTGCCCTCGTTCAAGGCGCCCCGGACCATGCCGCCCGCGTCAAAGGCAAAATCCATCTGGCTGAATTCCGGCTCGTGCACGAAGCCGTCGCGCAAAACCCGAATGTATTCCTGCGACGAATGTGACCGGTGCTCGGTCAACTGTACTTTGATGACGGAGTCCATCGTACCTGCGTTGGGAGTGTAGGCGGCTGACCAATCGGCCGTAACCCCGACCTCGGAGATCAGCAACGCCAGGTCGTGCTCGGGAATCTTTTTGCGGATGAAATCTTCGATCTTCGCCACCAACTCTTCGGTCACTTCAATGCGCCGTCCGGCAGGCGCCCGCGCGAAAATCTCAAAGGCCCCGGCATCCACCTCGGGGAAGAAATCGCGGCGCAAGCGGGGGCCGAAAAATACCACCACGCCTACCAGCAGTGAGAACGCAAAGACCGCCGTCATAATGCGATGGTTCAGGGCCACGCTCAGCCCGCGCACGTAGACCTCGATGCCCTTTTCAATCAGCGCTTCCCAACGGGCAAACGCACGGCTGATAAGGCCGCGCCGTGGCGCGGCCTTCACCTGTCCTTCGCTGTGGCCGTGGCCGTGCCCTCGCAGCCACAGGGCGCTAAACGCCGGCACGAGCGACCGCGACAGCAGGTAGGACGTAACCATGGCAAAGGCCACGGCCAGGGCCATCGGACGGAAGAGGAATTGGCCGACGCCCGGCATCAACGCCAAGGGCGCCAACACGAGGAAGGTGCAGAGCGTGGCCACCAGCTCGGGCATGGCCACTTCGCTGGCCCCCAAAAACGCGGCCTCCTGCGGTTGCGCGCCGAGCGACAGATGCCGGTGCGTGTTCTCCAGGCAGATGATCGCGCTATCGACCATTGGACCGATGGCCAAGGCCAGGCCGCCCAGCGTCATCACGTTCACGGTGTTGCCGGTGTAAAACAGGCAAATGATGGCGCCCAGCACCGACAACGGCAGCGTCATAATGGCGATCAGCGTCATCCGCCACTCGCCCAAGAACACCAAGATCACCAGCGAACACAAGATCGACCCCAGCGCGCCTTCCTGGGCCAACGCCTCGATCGATGAGCGCACGTAGATCGATTGGTCCATGACCAGTTTCAGGGCGATGCCGGGACGCGTAAGCCGCGGTTCCATGTCGGGCAGCGCCTGCTTGATCGTCGAGACGACTTTCAGCGTGCTGGCGCCGAGCTGACGGTAAACCGGAATGTACACCTGGCGACGGCCGTTGACGCGCACAATGTTGGTCTGGATGAAGGCCGCGTCCTCCGACTTGGCCACGTCGCGCAAATACTCGGCGTTGCCGTGCGTGGCTTTCAGAGGGATGTTGCCCATGCCCTCGTTTCCGCCAACGTACTCATACATCGAGTTCGACATCAGGGCGAAATCCAGGTCCCCGATTTTCACGTCGCCCGACGGAACGAAGACGTTGAACTCGTCGGCTGCCCGCATGATGTCCATGGGCGAAAGCCCGCGGGCCTGCATCTTGATGCGGTCGAGATAGATCATCACGGCCCGCAACTTGCCGCCGAAGACCACCGGTGCCGAAGCGCCGGGGTTGCTCATGATCATGTTCCGCACTTCATAGCGGGCCACGTCGTAGAGAATCGACTCGGTTTCCTTTTTACTGTCGAGCGCCACCAGAGCGACGGGCACGGTGCTGGTAGGGTCAAAGGGCAGCACGACGGGCGGAAGCGTGCCCGGTGGCAGATTGGGCATGGCCGAGAGGGCCAGTGAGTTGACCTGCGTGAGGGCCCCGTTCGGATCGACGTCGTCGTGAAAGTAATTCCGCACGATGCTGGCCCCGACGATCGAGCGCGATTCCTGCAGCCGGATGCCGTTGGATTGCCCCGTCCAGCGCTCCATGCGGTTGGTGATGTCTTTTTCCATGCCGCGCGCCGGCATGCCGCCGTAAAACGTGAGCACCTGCACGGCGGGACTTTTGAAAACCGGCAGAATGTCGAACGGGATCTGCGTGAGGCAAAGAATGCCCAGCACGAGAATGGTAAACACCGACACGGTGACCGCGTAGGGATTGCGCAGCGATGCGCGAATCAGGCCGTTCATAGTCCGCTCTCCGGAGAAATCCTCTGGCCGAGATGGCCAATCTGTTTCCCCCAAGCAAAGCGAGTGCCGGACAGAGGATGTTCGCGCAACGAACTAAGAAGCACCGCAGACCAGAGCGGCGGTGAACGCGCGCAAAGCGAACGGGCGCGGCGCGAAGCGCGAAAAAATGACAGGATCCTCTATAACCCGAAGTGGACTACGGTCGTTATGGCGTTTCGATAAAGATTTCCTAAAGCCGTTTCGTCTCGTCCCGCGCCGGCGGCTGTTCAGTATTTGCTCAGCCGACGGCCGCGCGTGAACTAGTTCTGTGCAGGGACCACCGCTCTCTTTTTTTGGACGCGGCCGCGAAATCACACCACCGGGAGACTGACGCCTCCCGCTCGCCACAGGCGAGCGGCACACGTCAGTGTGCCGGTAAGTTATCAAGTCATTCCCGCGCGGCAGTGCCGCGGCGGATCCAATTTTCTGTACCACCGGGAGGCTGACGCCTCCCGCTCGCCACAGGCGAGCGGCGCACGTCAGTGTGCCGATAAGTTACGCATGTGCTCCGGCCGGCGCGAGTCCTGGTCCGACGTGGTCGGGTAGCTCTTCATGCTTCTGTTCCGGCCCCTTGTCACGGATGAGCAGCGAATAGAGACAGGGCAAGACGAACAATGTGGCTGGCTCGCCAGCCAGCAGGCCACCCAAGATGGCCCGTGCCAACGGCGCATTCGCTTCGCTGCCATGCTCAAAGGCCAAGGCCGTTGGTATCATTGCAAAGAACGCCGCCAGGGCGGTCATGGTCACCGGCCGTACGCGAATGGAGGCAGCTTTGCGGATTGCTTCGGTGGGACTCAGTCCTTCGTGCCGCCGAAGTTCCTGGGCAAAATCGCTCATCAACACCGTGTTGGCCACTTTGATGCCCACGATGAAGATGATGCCCAACAGCGATTGCACGTTGAGCGCGCTGCCGGTAAAGTAGAGCATCGGCAACACCCCGGCGAGACTCAAAGGCACCACGAGCATGACCGTGATCGGCACCACGAAGGACTTATCCAAGGCGACCATGAGAAAGTACATCAAGAGCGAAGCCAGCACCAGGCCGAGGCCCAGGTTGTGGAACGTGTCTCTCATACGGGAATACTCACCGCTGAGCGTGATTTTCGAGCCGAGCAACAAATCGTTCTTCTTGGAGGCGGGATCATAAGTTGCCCAGAGGCCCTCCGCCTCTTTTTTGCCGAACCGCTCGAGCAGCTTGGTAACGTCGTCGGAAACGTGACCGAGGTCGCGCCCCTCGACGCCCATCGTCACGTCGATGGTCGCCTGAATGTTGATGTGCTTGATTTCCGAGGGCACCGTGGTGCGCGAGAGCGACGCCAGGTCCCCCAAACGCACTTGCTTGTGCTGGTTGCTTCCCACCAGCGGAATGTTAAGAATATCACTCGTCGAATGAATGGCTGTTTCCGGATACTGCACGCCGACGAAGTACTGGTTGTGGCTGACCGGATCGATCCAGAAGTTCTTTTTGTTGAACGAGATGCTGGAATTGGTCGAGGCAATCACGTTTTGCATGATGTCGGCCTGGGTCAGCCCCAGATCGGCTGCCTTGGCGCGGTCGACGTTGATGACGAACGCCGGCGAATTCATGCGCTGAATGACGCGCGCGTCGACCACGCCGTCGATGCGGATCGCCGCCCGTTTGATCTGTTGAGCGACGTCGAACACGACCTCTTCGTTCTTGCCGGTGATGCGAATGTTGATCGGCGTCGATTTGCCTTCGTTCAACGCGCCTCGGACCATGCCGCCCGCATCGAACGCAAACTCCAGGTTCTCGAACTCGGAGTTGGCGGCGAAGCCCTCACGCAATGCCGTGACGTACTGCTGTGAGGTCTTGTGACGGTGTGGACTGAGCTGCACTTTGACGACGGAGTCCATGGGCCCCGCGTTGGGGGTGTATGCCGCGGACCAATCGGCGGTGACGCCGATCTCCGAAAGCACGAGTTCCAAGTCGTGCTCGTCGATGTTTTCGCGGATGAAGTCTTCCACCTTGGCCACCATATCCTCGGTTTTTTCAATGCGCAGTCCCGTCGGCGCCCGCACGAAAATCTCAAAAGCGCCGGCGTCAACCTCGGGGAAAAAGTCGCGACGCAGACGCGGGCCAAAGGTAACCAGCACCAAGCCCAACAAGGCGAAGCTGCCGAGAACGGTGGGAAGGCGATGCCGCAGCACGGCGTCGAGTCCGCGGACGTACAGTTCGATGCCGTGGTCGATCGCTGCCTCCCAGCGGGCGAAGGCACGGCCGATCGGCCCACGCTTGGGAGTGTGGGCATCATGTTCGTGGGCGCCCGGCTCTCCGGTGTCGTGTGCGTGCGGCTTGAGCCACAAGGCGCTAAAGGCCGGCACCAGCGAACGCGAGAGAATGTAGGCCGTGATCATCGCGAAGGCCACCGCCAAAGCCATCGGACGGAACAGGAACTGCCCCATTCCCGGCATTAACGCCAGCGGCGCGAGTACGAGGAAGGTACAAATCGTCGAAACCAGTTCAGGCATGGCGACTTCGCTGGCCCCCAGGAACGAGGCCTCGCGCGGGTTGGCGCCCAGCGCCAGGTGCCGGTGCGTATTTTCCAAACAGATAATGGCGCTATCGACCATCGGGCCGATGGCCAAGGCCAGGCCGGCCAGCGTCATCACGTTCACCGTGTTGCCGGTGTAATACAGGCAGATAATCGCCCCCAACACCGACAAAGGCAGCGTCATCACGGCGATCATGGTCATCCGCCACTGGCCCAGGAAGAGCAAGATCACCAACGAACAGAGAATCGAGCCCAAAGCGCCTTCCTGCACCAAGGCGGCGATCGATGACCGCACGTAAACGGACTGGTCCATCACCAGCTTCAGCGCGATATTGGGACGCGTCAATCGCGGCTCCATTCCTGGCAGCGACTCCTTGAGCTTGCTTACCACCTTCAGTGTGCTGGCGCCGAGCTGCCGGTAAACGGGGATGTAGACCTGCTTGCGGCCGTTGACGCGGACGATATTCGTTTGAATGAAGGCGGCGTCTTTGGCGATCGCCACGTCGCGCAAGTATTCGGCGTTGCCGTGCTCGGCGTGCAGCGGCAGGTCTCCCATGCCCTTTTTGCCTTCGACGAACTCGTACATCGAGTTCGACATGAGGGCATAATCCTCCTTGCCGATTTTGACGTCGCCGGACGGCACGAAGACGTTGAACTTGTCGGTGGCGTTCATCACGTCGATCGGGCCCAGGCCGCGGGCCTGCATCTTGATGCGGTCGAGATAGAGCATCACCGCCCGCAACTTCCCGCCGAACACCACCGGGGCCGAAGCACCCGGGTTGCTCATGATCATGTTGCGCACTTCATAACGGCCTACGTCATACAAGATCGATTCCGTTTCCGTCCGGCTATCGAGAGCGACCAGGGCCACCGGCACGGTACTGGTGGGGTCGAAGGGCAGCACCACCGGCGGCAGCGTGCCGGGCGGAAGATTCGGCATGGCCGAGAGGGCCAGCGAATTGACTTGCGTGAGGGCCCCGTTGGGATCGACGTCGTCGTGAAAGTAATTTCGCACGATGCTGGCCCCGACGATCGAGCGCGACTCTTGCAGCTTGATACCGTTCGACTGACCCGTCCACCGCTCCATGCGGTTGGTGATGTCCTTCTCCATGCCCTTCGCCGGCATGCCGCCGTAGAACGTGAGCACTTGCACAGCCGGGCTTTTGAAGACCGGCAGAATGTCGATCGGCACGACCTTCAACGTCAAGCTGCCGAGCACGAGGATCGTCAAGGCGAAGACGACGACCGCATAGACGTTGTTCAACGACGCACGAATTAACCCATTCATCCAACGACTCCAGGCACTGTTCCATTGCTTGCCCCGGCCATCAGCGAGCCGGCTGGGCGGCTGGCCTTCTAGCAACTGCGGTGCCACGAGGCAAGCGGTGACTGCGCGAGCGCCACAAATGAAGAATCAATCGTTGGTTGTAGGGAAGGTGACGCATTGGCCAACGCGTCGCATCATGCCAAGAATGGACAGAAGCTTTCCTCGCGGGCGAAAAATTTTGCGCCGCTTGTCGCGAGCCGGACGAGGCGCGATTCAGGCAAAAAACCGATTATTCACCGTGGTTTTTGCGTCGCCGCACGGCGCAAGATCGCCGTCGAGAGTGACGAAATCGAACTCGCACGCACAGCGATCGTGATGGCTGAAGCGGAGATTTTCCGATGCCTGAAATTCTGTCTCCGGCTGTCTCCGGCGTTGCCGCACGTCGCAACGCGCGCACAGTCTCCAGTGCGTGTCAAGAACAATGTCTGACCATGACATTGCACAATTCTTGCGCAAATGATGTTCGCTCGCAGCGCAATTTTTCTGAAGCGGCGAGATTCATGGCAACGTATGATTTTTTCCGCTGCCGGCGGAACAATTACACTTTTGTTAGGCCGCTTGAATCGCGATTGCACGGAAGGCAAAATGCTGCCCCAAGATCAAGGGCCGTCGCTGCGCTTGCCGCGTTTCCATTGCTCATAGCGCTGGCGCAATTGACGTTGCATTTGATCGGCGGGCAGGTTGAGCAATTGCGCTCGCTGGGCGGGATCGAGCTGCGTTTGAAAGAAACGTTTAAGCTCTGTCTGCTTCTCTTCGGGCAACTGCAGTTGAGCGGCCCTGGCCATCGCCTGCGGCGAGAAGGCCTGCGCAAACCATGTTTGCAACAGCAAGCGACGCTCCTCGGGTGCTTTTGCCAGCTCGAGTTGCCGCCGGCCGGACGGCGACAACGTATCGTACAGTTCCCTACGCGCCCCTGGATCGTTGAACGCGCTGGCGAACAAAAACGGATGCGTCAGCCGCAGTTCGTGCGCGGCGCGGGCAGTCATTTCGCGGCGTCGGGCAGGAGGCACGTCGTTAGGCCGCACTTTGATCGCGTCGGGCCGCTGCTGAGCCAGTCTTCCGAGGCAGCCTTCCGCCCAGGCGATGAACGCCTGCAAGTCTTTTGCGTCAAGCCGCCTTGCTTCGTCGCGGCGCAAGCGCGCCATGCGCTCGAACCGGCTGTCAGCGTCGAGCGCCATGAGTTCGGCGCGTTCGATGCCCGAGAGCTGCTTTAACCACTTCTGAAGGGCCACCAGAACTGCGGTGAGCTCCGCGGCCCGCTCATCGCTCTCAATTTCAATGTGCAACGTGCGCAGGCGTCGCTGCTCTTCAGGCGGCAGGTGAACGAACCGCTCGTAATCGCGGTGCAGCTCAGTTTTCTGCTCCGCAGGCAGCGATTCGATGCCCGTGAGAGTTGCTTCCGGCGTCGGAGCTGTGACGACCCGCTCGTCGGCGAACAGCGAGGCTTTCTCTAGTCTTCGCAAGAAGTCAATCGACGAAGTCTGCCGGTAGGCTTCGAGATGCTCGAGGATGGGCAGGTCGCGAAGGAGCTGGTGGTTTGCATCTGGCCAAAAGCGAACAGCCGAGAAACCAGCCACCGCTAAGATGGTCAAAACCAGCAGCGACTGTGCGGCGCGCAGCCGCCCGCTACTGGCTGATGGCCGCTGCTCCTCTTCGACGGCCAGGGCCACCATCTCGACGGTCGAGCGCGTGAACGACGGATCGAGCTCAGCCCGTGGCAGCCGGTCGAGGAGCTGCCAGGCCCGTTCGAGCTGGCGTAACTCACGCTCGACCTGCGGCTCGCGCGCGACGAGCTTTTCGACGGCGCGGGCTGACGCGCCGTCGAGCTCGCCGTCGAGATACGCCACGAGCCGTTCGCGCAGTTCAGATGGATCGGGTTGGATGTCCGTCATGGCGACGCCGGTCGTTCGCCTCGCTCGAGGTAGGGCTCGAGCACTTCCCGCAACTTTTCGCGTGCCCGACAGAGCAGCGATTTGATGGCTTGCGGGCTCATGTCCATCGTCGTCGCGATATCGGCGTAATTCATGCCTTCGAATTTGTTCAGGAGTACTGCCAGCCGTTGGCGTTCGCTGAGCGTGGCCAGCGCGGCTTGCACGACTTCGCGCAGCTCGGCCTTGTCGAGTTGGCGGCCGGGCATCAGGCCGCTGGCGGCGAGGGCCAGTTCGTCGATGGTTGCAATCCGGTCGTCGCCTTCCGCAGCAGCGACCTGCACTTCGCGCCGCCGCGAGCGCGACCGGGCGGCGTTGGCCGCCACGTTGTTGGCGATGGTGAACAGCCAGGTCGAAAACTTGGAGGCGGGCACGTAACTTTGCCGAGCACGGTAGACCCGCAAGAAAACTTCCTGGGCCAGGTCTTCGGCCTGACCTCGCTTGCCCACCAGGTGCTCGAGCACGGTCACCAAACGTTTCTGGTAGCGAAGCATCAGCTCTTC
The DNA here is from genome assembly GCA_035694685.1 of Pirellulales bacterium. Taxonomy (GTDB): domain Bacteria; phylum Planctomycetota; class Planctomycetia; order Pirellulales; family JAICIG01; genus DASSFG01. The sequence continues at coordinate 6,270 of DASSFG010000084.1, read as the reverse complement.
GAAGGCCGCTGCGTTGCCGTCGCGCACTTCGAGCATCAATCGCACTTCGGGGTCGGCCAGCGGCTCGATGCGGGCCGACGAATCACTCGCAGCAGAGGCAATCGCCATGGGGAGTTGTTTTTAGAACTGATTTATGATTTCCCGACAGATTTTGCTGCACGCCCCATCAAGTCTAAGCCCTGGCGTCAGTTAGGGCCAGTCCGTGGGAGAAGCGGTATGCCGCAAAGCTCGTCCCACCCTGGCCTGAATCCAGCTTCGCAATGCGGCCCGCTTGATGCTGGTTTTGTTCCGCCACGTCCGGGGCGTGCCCGGCGGGGGCGGATCGGAACAAATTCAGCATAAGAGTTCACCTCATTCCGGCCTGAAACTCGATCATTTTGCGCAGTCCAGTCCCAACACCAAGTCAAGCTTGCGGCACCACCCGCCAAAGCGACTAGCTTTGCTTGCAATCCGGCTGAAGCTGTCTTAGCCTTAGCTCATGGTCCGCCAACATCATGGAGAACTGACCATGCCTGGCTCTCGATGTGCCTGCAATTCGCTGCTCGCCTCGATCATGCTCGCCACAGTTTGTGCATGGCCTACGGCCGTTGCTGCCGACGATGAAGCTAAAACCGCTAGTTCTCCGGCCGCGGAAGCAAAAGCCGCCAAGAAGGACGCGGGTAAGGTATCCGGCATTGCCATCGACCGCGGCGATCACTGGATGACCGTCAAAGCCGACGGCGAAGCAGAGCCGATCAAGTACGTGATCGATCCCGACGACACGAAGCTCAAAGAGGCGATTAATCACGTGTTTAACGCGGCGCGGGTGCAATTGACGTACAAGCAGGTGGGCGATACGCGGCAACTCACCAGTCTCAAGCGGCACATTATCAAGCAATCGGGCACGATCACCGGCGAGGTGGTAAAGGTCTACAACGATTTCTGGGTCGAGGTGAAGCCGAAGACCGGCCTGGCCGACGCCTTCGCTCCCGGTGGTAACAACTACAACGACAAAGCGTTCATGGCGCAGTTGCGCGGCTTAAAGCCGGGCGACTCGGTAACGATTCAATACACGACGGACTTCGAGCGGCACCGCATCCAATCGTTGCGCAAGAATCCCGCCCGAAAGGTAAAGCCGGAAACTCCGCCGCCAACCGAATCGCCCGCCGAGAAGTAACGGAGAAGGGCATCCTTCGCCGAGGAACCGCATGCCTGGCCATCAGCCCGACGAGGGCGTCGTTGCATTGTTGCAGTCGCAATTTGCGGCGCGCAACCGGCTTTCGGCAGACTACATCCCGCGCCACAGCGAGCGGCTGGCACGGGTCTCGCGCGAAATGGCCGAACGGTTCAGAAATGGCGGGCGATTGCTGGCGATGGGAGTCGGCCCGTATTCAACCGACGCTCAACACGTTTCCGTCGAGTTTGTGCACCCGGTGATCGTCGGCAAACGCGCATTGCCCGCCCTCGATCTCTCCTCGTCGCCTGAAAAGATGCTGGCGGCAATTCTTCAGCCGCAAGACATCGTGATGGCTTTTGCGCCGCCCGCAGGCAGCGCAGGTCTCGAACAATTGGTGCAAGTGGCCCGCGCCCGCGGCGCATTGACCTGCCTTTGGCCTGGATGGCTGGGTGATGATGAGTTGCCGCCCGCAACGGACGACCCGTTTATTCATCAAGAGCTGACCGAGGTGATGTACCACACGCTGTGGGAAACGGTACACGTCTTTCTCGATTGGCACAGCGGACATGAAGACGTAGGCGCCGCGTCGTTTCTTTACCCCTTCCTAGGCGAACAACAAACCAGCAGCGCCGACGATACGCTTGCCGACGTGGCGGCTTCCATCCGGCAGAAGGCGGCCCAAGACGAACGGCTGCGGAGTGAGTTCGTCAACGAGCAAGCAGAGGTCTTCGTGTGGGCTGTTCGGGCAGTGCGCGAGCGGATTGCTGCGGGCGGCGCCATCGTGGCTTTCGGCAACGGCGGATCGGCGACCGACGCCAACGATCTGGTGCTGGATTGTGTCGATCCGCCGCCGGGCTTGCCGCCGATCACGGCGATTTCACTGAGCATGGAACCGGCGAACCTGAGTGCGATCGCCAACGACGTCGGGGTGGAGTTGATGTTTCAGCGACAGTTGATCGCCCACGGCCGTCCGCAAGACGTGGCCGTGGCCATCTCAACCAGCGGCAAATCAAAAAACCTGACCGCCGCGCTGGCCGAGGCGCGCAAGCGCGGCATGCTTACGCTCGGTTTCGCCGGCTACGACGGCGGCGATTTCGTGCGCGAGAAGCTGGTCGATCATGCCTTCGTGGTACACTGCGATTACATCCCGCGCATCCAGGAAGTGCAGGCCTCGATTTATCACGTGCTGAGATTGGCACTGGGCCCAGCGCCAAAGGGGTCGTCAGTAGGATAGCTCGTGTACTTCAATGTGAAGAAACCAGCCGGCTGCGGCGGCCACTTCCGTCATGGGATGTCGTACTTGCTACCGGCCGAAGGTCCAGGAACAGGGGTCGCGCCGCCGTTCCCATTCGGCCAATGCGCGATCGTGCTGCCGGCGCAGTTGCGCTCGGTGCAGCTCCGCCTGCCAAGCTCGTTCGGTCATCCACCGGTCGGCGAACGACCACGCGGCGCACACAATTGCAACGGCGGTAGTAATCAAAAAGATGAAGCGCAGGTTAAACTGTCGCTTACGCGTCGACGCATTTGCCATCAGTAGTATTCGCTTTCGCGTCCGCGTTCTTTGGAAATCACGGATTGATTTCCACGTACGCACGTCACGTGCCGAAATGGTTATCGCTTTGCGTTTGCCATCTCGTTCAAGCGCGGCTGACTAACGGCCACAACCTTCTGCTCGTCACCACGCTGTTCGACAGTTCTTTCGGCGTTCTGACTTTGTCCGACGGTGGCGTTGCGATTAGCCGTTGCCACGGGCAAATGCACGTAGAAACCCTCCGGCGACCTCTCGGCGGCCGGCGGCGGGAGGCGGATTTCATAATCGACCGGCCGCTGGTGATCGCCTACCTGGCGGAGCGGATTGTAAACGGAGTTAAACTTCCAAAGCATCCGCACGAAGTTCGTCTGCCCCTTGGCCAACAACCTGGCCGAGAGAAAAAACGTCTGCTTCAGCGCCGCCAGGCCCAAGTGCTTGCGGTTCAATACCTGCTGGGTGCGGACCAGTTCTTCATAGAAGCGGTTTAACGGCAGCCGGGTGGGCAAGACCGCGTGTTGCACGTCGAACAATCGATAGTCGCGCGTGGTTAAACGCGACGCTTCCGTCTGCCAGGTCTCCGTGCCGGGATACGGAGTATTGATGGTCACGTGAACGATCTCGGGCACCGACATCGCCCACTCGCGAATCAATTCGAACCGCCGCTCGTCCCACGCCGGGTCGGCAATAATGTTCACCGCCACGTGCATGCCCAGTGAGCGGGCGCATTCGAGGGCCTCAAAGTTTTTATTCAGCGCCACACGCTTGCGAAACTTTTTGAGGCCCTCTTCATCGACCGCTTCCAGGCCCAAAAACATGTACTTCAAACCCAATCGCCGCCACCGTGCGAAGACGTCCTTGTTGCGCAACAGCACGTCGCCGCGGGTCTCCAGGTAGTATTCCTTGCGAATTTTGCGGCGTTCGATCTCGTCGGCCAGGTCGTGGCCGTGCTCGGGATGAATAAAGGCCACGTCGTCGACGATGAACACGCCCGGCTCGCGCACCTGCCCGAGTTCTTCGGCCGCCACGCCGGCACTAACTTTGCGGTAACTGCGTCCGTAAAACGTCCACGCGCTGCAGAAGGTGCAATCCCAGGGACAGCCGCGCGAGAACTCGATCGAGGCGCACGGATCGAGCGAGCCGATAAAGTAACCTCGCCGACGACGCAGTAAATCACGGGCAGGCTGCATTTCATCGAGCGTTCGAATCAGCCGTGGCGGCGGTCCCGCGCCGCCGGGGGTAACTATGCCGGGCAACGTGACGAGCGAATCGCGATCGTCGCGGGCCGCTTCCAATACGCGCGGCGTCACTTCTTCGCCCTCGCCGCGTACGATACAGTCGATGGCGCCCCCCGCATGATCCAAGATCTCTCGGGCCGTAAAGCTCGCGCTGTGGCCGCCGGCAAATAAAAAACACTCAGGCAAAGTCCGTTTGGTGCTCTTCGCGAGGTCGATCACCTCGGGGATATTGGCCAGATAATTCAGCGAGAAGCCGACGGCATCGGGCCGCCACTCGTCAAGCAACCGGTAGTAATGCCGCTGGCGAAAGCTTTGCAGGTCGAGCAACCGCACGTCGTGCCCGGCGCGGCGGGTCGCCTCAGCCACCAATTCCAAGCCTAGCGGCTCCAGGCGTAGATAGACCTCCGAGTACATCAAAGCGCTGGGATGTACGTAGAGGACTTTCATATCACGGCAGTTCCCATTGCCCGCTTTGGCCGGACCGGACCAGGGCTTCGATGACACGCATGTTGGCAACCGCGTCCTCAATGGGCGTGGGCACCGGCGTGTCGTCGAGCACGGCCCGCGAAAACAATTCCGCCTGAATCGTGTATTGATCGCATACGTCGAACACGATCTCCTCGATGCCCGAACCGTGTTGATGCCACAATCGGCACGGGCGGTCGGGCGGGGCGTTGAAGGGGATTTCGATTTCGATGCGCCCCGCCGTGCCCACGATGTGGACTCGCTGGTACGGCGCTAGTTGCGTGCCGCAGGTGAACGTGCCGCTACCTGTGCCAAAGTCCATGACGCCCGAGACCAGGCGATCGGTGCGAAACTCGGGGTCGTACTCGATCGTGGCAAAGACGCGTTTTGGCTCCGCTCGAAAAACAAACCGCGAGAGCGAGATCGGGTAGCAACCGATGTCCATCAAGCCGCCGCCACCGATGTCGGCCTGGTTGCGCACGTCGGACGCGTTGCGATTGAAGTACGAAAACAGCGTTTGAATGGTACGCAACTCGCCAATCTTCCCGTCGCCGATCAATTGTCGGGCCGTCACCCATTGCGGATGGTGCCGATACATGAAGGCTTCCATCAGTTTAAGGCGCGGATGCTTTCGTGCGACGGCGACAAGTTGTTCGGCCTCGGCCACACTCAGTCCGATCGGCTTCTCGCAGAGCACGTGCTTGCCCGCGTCCAGGCAGCGGATTGCCCAAGGCACGTGCAGATGATTGGGCAGCGGGATGTAGACGGCGTCGATTTCGGCATCGTCAAGCAGAGCGTCATACGAGCCAAACGATCGGGGCAACCCGAGCCGTGTGGCGGCCTGCCGCGCCTTGTCGGCCGAGCGCGAGGCGATCGCCAGCACCTCGACGTGCTTCGCCTTCTTCATGGCCGGAATGACCTTCTCGGTGGCGATTTTCGCGACGCCCAGAATGCCCCAGCGAACGACAGACATGAGTGATAGGCAAATTGTAAGGTGGTGGATTCAGGGCGGAACTAAAGCAGCGTCAAGCACCGCTCCGCAGCGTCTGACTTTGCGAAGGTGAACCTACCACACTGCGCGCTAAACGGGAATGAGCGGAAAGATTTCTACGTCGACGTGGGCACTGTAGAGCACATGGCACGGTGGCTGGCTGGCGTTCACTTCATTGGCAACCAACAGCGACTGTTCTAAATCCAGCAACTCTGCGGGCTGCACAAGATAGGGACGATGATGCACCTGCCCACGCCACAGATTGCCGCCGGGAGGGCAAGCATAGAGCAAATAGCGTTCGACAAGAAAGTGTTCCAACGTGCCCGGCTGCGACACAGCCGCAGCAGCGCCGGGCAACCGCGCGGTGATTTGCGTAAAATCACGCGGCGAGCGGCGCCGGCGACTCTCGTACCGCAAGACGTTGCCCTTCTGAATCAGACTCATTTCGGCCCAATGATAATTCAGCCGCCAGCGCGATCGTGCGATCGTTACGGCGAGCCGATGGCTGGCCTCCAAGCTGAAGAACCACACACCGGGATCACGGCCCTGGTAATGGACGTAGGTACGGACGTTCGTTTCCAGAAACTGCACTCCCCACGGCGACCACCAGGGACGCACGCCCGACATGCGAAACGGCACCAGTCCGATCCAGGCGTCGCCCTCCCACGTATCGAGCGACAATTCGTCCGGCAGAAGAGGCGCGACCGTTTCGGCGGGCAATCGCCAATGAACGAAGAGCAAGTCGCTCCAGCGATGGTAGCCGGCCACGCGGCCCATCGGGCGCCGAGAGGGAGTTAGCCGGTCGATCGCCGGAGCAAGTGCATCCATGGTCGTTTCTCTTGGTAGAGACAAGGCTCGCTGCGTTTCCCCGATGGACGAAAAGCAAAGCGTG
>DASSFG010000083.1:0-7183 GCA_035694685.1 Pirellulales bacterium | reverse complement strand
GTGCCATCCACGTTGAGAAACACCTTGCGGCCGGCAATTCCCGTCTCGCTGCCGTCAAATTGACCATTCAGATTGAGGTCGTCGAACACAGTGCCGGAAATGGTTGCCGTGCCGCCGTTTGCCGTGCCACCGTTTGCCGTGCCGCCGGCGGGGCTGCTGCTACTGGAATTCGCCGTGCCTTCGCCGAAATTGATGCCGGAGGTCACCTGTCCGGCAGAGACGGTGACGGTTTGGGAGGAAGCAGTTGTCAACGTCGTCCCCGCAGGAACGCTCTCCATCACCTGGTCGCTTCCGGCCGCGAGTCCCAGGAAATAATAATTGCCGTTCGAATCTGTGGCGGTCTGGGGATTGGTTCCATCTGCCGTGCCGCTGCGGTCGGTGTTGAGGAACACCGTGCGTCCCGCTACGCCGGCTTCACCGGAGTCGAGCACACCGTTCCCGTTGGTGTCGGCAAACACAGTACCCGAAATGGAGGGCAACTCGCCGAACGACACGCCGGAGGTGGTCTGCCCGGCGGCGACCGTTACGATCTGCGCCGACGTAGAGAGCGCGACACCGCTGGGCAGCACTTCCTCGACGGTGTACGAGCCCGCAGGCTCGGTGCCGAAGGCAAAATGGCCGTTGGAATCGGTGGTCGTCTCCGGATTAGTGCCGTCCGCCTTGCCGCTGCCGTCGACGTTCAAAAACACGGTTTGGCCAGCTACGCCAGGGTCGGCCGAGTCCTGCGTTCCATTGCCATTGAGGTCGACGTACACGGTGCCCGAGATCGACGGCAATTCGCCGAAAACAACTCCCGAAGCGGTTTGGCCCGCGGTCACCGTTACGGATTGTGTGGGCGTGGTCAACGTGCCACCGGTAGGCAACACTTCCTCGACGGTATAGGGGCCGGCAGCCAGTCCGGAAAAAGTGAATTGCCCGAGCGAGTTGGTCGTGGTTTGTGGGTTCGTGCCGTCGGCCTTGCCGCTGCCGTCCTCGTTGACGAACACGGTGCGCCCGGCGACACCGAGGTCGCCGGCGTCGAACTGGGCATTGTCATTGACGTCGGTGAATACCGTCCCGGCGATCGAAGGGGGGATTTCGCCGATGTTCACTACCGGCGCATCGCTGCTCGCGCTGATCGTGACGGTCAGACTGGCGGCGGGAGTGGTGATCGTCGCGCCGGCCGGCGTCACTTCATCGACCTTGTACGTTCCCGCGGCCAGGCCCGAGAAGGAGAAATTGCCGTTGGCGTCGGTTACGGTCGAGGGATTGCTGGCGTCTGGGGCACCGGTGTTGTCGTTGTTCAAGAACACCGTGCGGCCGGCGACGCCGGTCTCGCCCGAGTCGAGCGTGCCGTTGCCATTCGTGTCGTTAAAGACGGTGCCGGTGATCGAAGGCTGTTCGCCAAAGTTGATGCCTGAGGCCGTCTCGTTGGCAGTGACGCTCACCGTTTGGTTGGGCAACGTGAGGGCCAGGTTGTTGGGCACCTCTTCATAGACTTTGTACGTTCCAGGCGAGAGACCGGTGAACGAGTAATTGCCGCTAGAATCGGTGGTAGCCGTGGGGTCGCCGGTCTGAAAGACGCTGGTGCCCGCCTGGTCGATGAACACGGTGCGCCCGGCAATTCCCTGTTCGCCGGAGTCGAGCGTGCCATTTCCGTTGGTGTCGCTGAAGACGGTGCCGTCGATGCTATCGATGGTGACCGAGCTGATTTGCACGAGCTGGTTGTTGGATCCTAGTGGGAGTTGGCTGAAGACGCCGTTATCGGCGTTGTCAACGTTCAGCGCCGCAATCGCGTCGATCACCTGCATGCCGTTGCCAATGACCTGCCCGAAGACCGTGTAACCATATTGATCGGCGCCGCCGGGGCCGAGGCTGGTCGAGTTGTCGACCAGGTTAACGAACCACTCGTCGGTAGCGCTGTTCGGATCGCTGGTGCGGGCCATGGCCACGCTGCCGACAATGTTCGGCAAGCTGTATTCCAGGTTGACCGGCGCATTGGTGGGAATCGTCGTGAATTGCGAGGTGCTGGTGAAAGTGCTGCTCGACGAAGTAAAACCACCGGCCTGCTCGACGAAGCCTGGCACCGAACGATGAAAGATCGAGTTGGTGTAGGCGCCGCTTTCGACGTAGCTGAGGAAATTGGCGACCGTCTGCGGCGCGGCGTCGGGGCGCAGCTCAATCTGAAAGTTGCCGAAGTTGGTGTCGACCGTCACGATGGGATCGGAGGTCAGCAGCCAACGCTCTTCCAGCCTTTCAGCACGCCGAGCGCGCTGGTTACGGCGCTTCGAATGCGGCCGCGATTTACGCTGGCCGGAGAGACGAAGTGACGAAAAAAAGACAGGTCGCGGGAGTGGCCCCCACATAGCTTCACCAATTGCCTCGTGTCGTCCCGGTAAGATCCATTTAAGGCACGAGGTCCAAATTCGACAACGAAAAACTCGGTCCGATCCAGCAGATTGCTGGAAATACCAGCAGCGACGATTGCACGGGCGTGAGCCTTCCGGCGTTATTCAACGCACTCGCTATGCGAGCGCAGCGGCCCATACAGAAGCCAAGATCGCGGCACGTCAGTGCGCCGGGCGGGCATCGTCCTCGAACGAGCGACCAACCGCTTGATGAGGCGCGCACGCCAAAAAACGCCTATGCGGGTCGCACAACGGCCGGCAAGTACCGGGACGTCCTTACCGGGCTGCGTTGTGCGACACCGCGTAGGCTTTGGGATCGGAGTCGCGCTCCCTTAGTTAAACGAGAGACCTCGCGTGAAGCGCGCGCCGCCGGGCAAGATTTTAGGAGGCGGCAAATGGCGTGTTAGCTGGCAACCAGGGCGAAGGCGCCAAAATGCGCTAAAACCAACTCGGGTGCCGATTTTCCCTCTCCAAGGCGAAAATGGTAGAATCAGGCCATTGGTATTCACTTGCCAGGGAGTCGTGAAAATGTTCGCTGGACGCACCATTCTGAGACTTAGCTTGCCGTGGCCGACCATTGCCTTCTTCGCTGTCGCTCTCCTTTCGGCCTGCCTTTTGGCGGCTGACGAGCCGCCGCGCGACGAGCCCTCTCGCATCGCGGTCGAACAAGACCCCGATACATTGGCAACGCGAGTGACCATTGAGGCCCAGGACGGCGAGGTCGCCTGGGCCGACCTGATGGCCGCCTTGGCGCGGGCCAAGGGATTCGATGAAGACGCGCTGGCCGACGTGCCGCGGCAAAAGATGCTCGACCTCAACCGTCGCCACACGCGGCTCTTGCTGGGACTGATGAACGCATTGACCGAACCGAACGGCATACGCTTCTCAGTTCTGCCACCGGCGCTCGAGGGAGGCGAGCCGAAGCTGCAAGTGACTCTCGACCGGCGAGCCATGCTGGCCTCGAAACGCCGCTTCCAAAAAATGCTGCGATTGTCTACGGTCGATAAGCATGCCGGCGACGAACCCGAGCGAGACTACGGACTCTTTTTTCCGGCCGCCGACGCCGTCGGACAAGACCGGGTAGTCGTTTTACACGGTCTCGGTTCAACACCCGAGGCCCATGCTTCGCTTTCCGCCGATTTGAGGCGGGCCGGCCTGCGCGTGGGCGAGTTTGCCTACGCCGGCGACGAACCGTTGGAAGATTCCGCCAAGCTTCTTTCGCGCGATCTGAAGCGGCTGAAACAACAGCAGCCGGAGGTGCGTTTGCGGCTGGTGACGCTCTCCATGGGCGGACTGGTGGCGCGGCGAGTGCTGGAAGACGCGGCACTCGATGCCGGCAACGTAAGTCAGCTCGTAATGGTCGCACCGCCGAATCACGGCTCGGTCCTGGCATATTGCGGGTTTGCCTTGCAAATCTGGCAGTTTCTCGACGACGCGAAGGCGCGCGGGGTATCGCAACGGTTTTACGACACGGTCGAGGATGGTCTCAGCGAAGCTTCGGACGATCTGCGCCCTGACTCGGCGTTCCTCAAGAATTTGGGGCGATTCGAGCGGAACCCGCGAGCTCGCTACTCGATTTTGCTCGGCACCGGGGCGCCGCTCAGCGCTCACGCCGTCGGCGAGTTGCGCGAGCGCGTGGCGGAAGCGAAACAGCGGCATCGTTTCATTCAATTTGTCGGGCCGAAACTCGACCGCGTGCTCGACGACCCTGACGAACTGACCTATGGCAAGGGCGACGGAGTGGTGGCGGTCAAACGCGGACGCCTCGACGGCGTCGACGATACACTCACACTCGACTTCAATCATCTCTCCATCGGCCAGCTCCCCCAGACCGACGGCGAACAACAATTGCGCGAGGAGGTCATCAAACGGCTGAAATCGCCTGCCGATTGAGATTTTTCACTTGGGTCTTTCCGAACTAAGCAGGGAAACCACGGATTTCACGGATGGGCACGGATGAGCGCGATAAGTCTAAAATCCGCGCCCGTTCGCTTATCCGTCGTTCCCTGGTCGACGCAACTGGACAAGCCACTCGCCGCATGACCGAAAGAGAAGGGCAGAAAGATTATTGAATGTGGTGCGCGGCGCTGCTCGGCCGCCGTTGCCCCGTCCATTTTTCTTGTCAGCAGTCTTTCAGCTCGGGCAACTTTGCCAGAAGGCTTCGGATTGTCGTGGAGCTTAGATGATCGAGCCAAGTATGGCCAAACGACTCGCCAAGCTCCTGCACGTGCTGAAGCCCCGGCGGCGCTGGATGCAGTTGTCGCTGCGCACGCTGTTCGTGTTGGTGACGGTGCTGTGTGTCGCGCTGAGTATTTGGGTCGTCCCGTCCGAGAAACAGCGGCGGGCCGTGGCGGCGATTGAACGCTCTGGCGGACGCGTCGCGTACGCGGAGCCAGACAAGACACGCACGGAGCCGTTCCCCTGCGCGTTGCTGCGACGCTGGCTGCCGCGCGATTACTTGGACGAAGTGCAGCAAGTCAACCTTGCCTATTCCAACGTCACGGATGTCGGGCTAGCTAACTTGCACAGGCTGACGGATCTGCGAACGCTCATTCTCAGCCACACTAAGATCACGGACGCTGGACTGCCTCACCTGGAAAGGCTGGCGCGGATGCAAACGCTTGCTCTCGACGAAACTCAGGTTACCGATGCCGGACTGGCCCATCTGCAACCAATGACACATTTGCAAACGCTTTACCTCTCGGGCATACAGGTCACGGATGCTGGGCTCTCCCACTTGCACGGGCTGACGGATCTGCAAACGCTTTATCTCGCGCGCACTCATATCACTGATGATGGGCTGGCGCGTGTGAAAGTGCCAATGGGCCTGCACAAGCTTGATCTCTGCGGCACGAAGGTCGCGGACGCTGGGCTGGCCGCTCTGCAAACCCTGGCGGACCTCAAAGAGCTTTATATCTTCCGTACCAAGATCACCGACGCTGGGCTGACCTCATTCCGAAAAGCGTCGCCCAAGTGCACGATTTATGGGCCGTGAGCGCTGTAGCCTTGAAAGTTAACGCTTGGTCAGGGACGCGAGACATTGGGTGACATTTATTCGCCAGACAGTTCAGCGGAGCTCGCGAAATTTCTGACCGATAAAAGTCTCGGACCCTCTGGCAAGCGGGAGGACGGCAGCGTATCGTCAGCGGCATGGAGACCGAGTTTCTCGCCTGGTTGGCCCAACGCTTGCCGCCGCATCCGAACTTACGCCTGGGCGCGGGAGACGACGCAGCCGTGTTGCGTCTGGGTGCCGGCGGCGACTGCGTCGTGACCGTCGACTTGCTTACCGATGGTGTCGACTTTCGGCTCGGCGAGACGTCGCTGGAACGGATCGGCCGCAAGGCCCTCGCCGTGAATCTCAGCGATCTGGCCGCGATGGCGGCCAGGCCCCTGGCGGCCGTCGTAGCGTTGGCGCTTCCGTACCAGGGTGCGTTGGAGGCGGCCGTGGGGATTTATGAAGGTCTGCTGCCCCTGGCGGAGCGCTATCAGACGGCCATCGCCGGAGGCGATACCAATACCTGGCACGGCCCGTTGGCCATCAGTGTGACGCTGATCGGCGAACCGACCGAGCGGGGCGTCTTGCGCCGCGACGGTGCCCGCCCCGGAGATGCGATTGTCGTGACGGGCGATTTCGGCGGTAGTATTCTGGGAAAACATTTCGACTTCGAGCCGCGGGTTGCCGCGGCCCTGTTGCTCAACGAGCGCTATGAATTGCACGCCGGCATGGACGTCAGTGACGGGCTGTCGCTCGATCTGGCGCGCCTCTGTCAGGCCAGCGGATGTGGGGCAGACCTCGACCTGTCCGCGATTCCCATCGCCGCCGCGGCACACACATTGGCGCAATTGCGCCGCGACGGAAAGACGCCGCTCGACCATGCCTTATCGGACGGCGAGGATTTTGAATTGTTACTGGCGGCGCCGGCGTCCGTCGCGCGGCAGATGGTACACGACCATCCGCTGGACGTGCCAGTTTCAATCATTGGCCAATTTGTAGCCGATCGAGGGCTGTGGCAGGTGACACCGACCGGCGAACGCTTAGCCCTCGCACCGCGCGGCTTCCTGCACAACTAATCTTCGCGATTCCTCCGGCTGGCAAGCATGAGGGCCCAAAAGCCGAGAAAGCCGAGAACACATGCCATCACGACTGCAGGGCCGCGCCAGTGATGCGTCGAGAGCCACATGCCGGTCGCTAGAAAGACGCCCCAAACGACTACGGCCAGCATGATCCAGCGAATCAGGCGATGACGGGCCGTGGCTTCGCTGCCGGAATCCGCCTTTCGATCTTGCTCCGCTTCGGTCTGCCGCGCGCGCTCATTTCGTGTTTCAGTCATGTTTGTTGGGCCGTCGTGCGAGACGCTTCTCATAGTCAGCTACGAGGAAGCGCTTTCCCTTGGTGACGATGCGATGGCCTTCGGCTTCCAGCCGTCGGCGAAGCGCGTCGATGCCGCCGGGATACTTGGGGTTCAGTTCGCCGTCCGCCTTGAGCGTGCGCCAATAGGGCGTGGTTCGCTTGGCGCCTTCCGCCGCGGCTTCTTCGGCGGCATGGGCGGCGATCCAGGCGAAAATGCCGGTAGTGATAGGGCAACCGATCGTCGCGCCGTGCTGTTCGGCGACCGCCACCCGAATCTCATTGATCGTAATCAACTTCCCGCGCGGCACGCGCTTCATAATCTCGTCGACTTCGCATGGAGCGGGAATCGCCACCGTGCCGCTTCCCCAGCGGCGGCTCATGGCCCCGGTAATCTTCACCACCTTGGGCAGGTCTTTGCTATCGGCCAACTTTTCTCGCCAGGTCT
>DASSFG010000082.1:0-6765 GCA_035694685.1 Pirellulales bacterium | reverse complement strand
TATGACGATATCGCCGAGCAGGCGTTTCAAGCACCAGGCACTTAGGGAGCCGATTACCCACCGACGTCGATCGTTGTTTGTCCGTCCGTTTTTTGTCGCCATGCGCGAGGATTTCGTGCGACGGTTTGCGGCCACCTGATCGTCGCCAGACCATCTTCGCGAGTCCGGAAGCGAGGGATCCTTCCGGCTGCGAAGCGCGGAGCCGGGTCGCCTTCGAGGCGAATTGCCCGCAAGCATCCCACCCCGACCAGGGCACACGGAAGTGCTCCGGGGCGGGCTGCTTTTTTGAATAGACGGTTTCGCGACCGAGTCGATACGCACACGTGCGGCCGCACTCAATCGAACTCCACGAAGTACCGAAACAACGAAGTCGTGACCGGTTCGATTTCCATTCCCGTCCGCGGCGGCCGATTCGGATCCCATCCCATGACTATGTCTTCCGCAGGCAGGTCGTCGCCATGTTTTTCAATTCGGCCGAGGCGAACTTCGGTTGCGTACCAGCGGCCGCCCGGCGACTGCTCCACTTTGTCGATGATCTTGGTTATATTGTCCCAGGCTGCCCGATTCCGCGAATAGTGCGTTTCCTGCCTAAGCACCAGGTAGTCTCGCTCGGGAGCAATCCAGTAAAAGTGGAGGTTGAACCCGATCGGCGTCTCGTTTTGGATCGTCAGCAGAACCGTCCCCGCCGGTCCCAATCGCGGCTGTCGATCGAGAGTGACATGGCAGTCCGGATTGTCGATGGGCGAAGGCCCTGGCCCCAGCGTGAGAGAATCGGGATAGCCGACTCTGTCCGGCAGCAGTTCACCGCCGCGAGGCGTCGAGGTGAACTTCAGCCCTCCGATCTGCTGCCTCCACCACGTCGCCGGATCGACCTTGTCCGGGGTGACCTGCCCGGACCAGCACTGCTTACGAATCTCCAGCAACTGTTGCATATCGACTTCCTCGACTTGCACGCTCCGGCCATCGTCGCGTCCGCGAAATGCGCGGTGGACGTCGGAGAAGTTTTGCTGGGGACTCGACTCCAGCACGACGACCGAGAACGGTTCCAGCGGTTTGCTGCGGGCCTGATAATACGCCGCCAGAAACTCTTTGATTTCCTGACCGTTCTCAGTTTTACGGCGTCGATCGACGACCTTCGCATCGTGAGGCACGCCCAGCGCATAAATGTCTTCCGGACCGGCTTCTGGATAATCAATCGAGTAGGTGCGCTCGGCCGCGGGGTCATTCGAGGCGAGTTTCTCCGTGCTCCGCATTTCAAAGGGCAATTGCTTTTCCGGATCGACGTGGAACGTCACCTGATAATCATTCGGTGTACGTCTGGCATCACGGCACTCGAAGGTGAACTCGGTCCAGCGGCGATCTCCGTCTGTCACGTCGCGTCGGCTACGCCCGACAACTTGGATAGGAGATGCGGGCAATTTCAGCTCGCGGTCTCCCTCGGACAGGAGGCGCAGCAGCGTCTCGAAGTGTCCGAATTCGACGTTGTCGGCATCACTGGTCAGCGAGTGATTCAAGGTTTTTCTCTGAGGATCGTAGTCGTAGGTTTCCTGGGCGGTGAAGTCGATGTACTGCGCCATCTGACCGAATCCGAGGTTCATGCGCCGTGCAGCGACCTTGTGTTCGCCCGAGAACCACATTTCGGGGGCCCGAAAACCTTCGGGAACGGGCTCCCCTTTGGGAATCTGTAATGCCACTCGCACCCACGTTTTTGACCGCAACGAATTCACCACTTGCGCCCAGGCATCGCGATTGCCGAACGCTACGAACAACGAGGCGGCCACCGCCGCCGCCAGACCGGCTGCCGTCCATGCCCGAACCAAACGCCGTCGAAACGGGTGTTGAAAAGCCGGCCTGAGAATCGCTGCACGACCCTGCGGTTGCCGGCAAAACTCCTGCAGGTGTGCTTCCAGCCGCTGCTCGACCTCGGCGGGCACGGCAACTCGCGAAAACTGCTCGAGGGCGGCGTCGACTGTCGGTAATCGTCCATTTTCATGGTTCATCGTTCGTTCTCCTCGGGAAGGTGGGTTTTGGCGGTATTGGCCAGGCTCCGGCCGTGCGGGGCCAGGCGCCCCAGCATCCGGCCAAGTCGTTCTCGGCCCCGGTCAAGGTGCTCGCGGACTGTCTCGGTGCCGCAGCCCAAGGCGGCCGCGATGGTTGCGTCACATTCGCCCTGAATGAATCGCATCACGACCGCCGTCGCCTGCTTCGGCGAAAGTCGCGAAATGGCTTCCATGATGATTTCCAGCGTTTCCTGCCCGATCGCATCGTCCATCGGTGACGGTCGAGCGGAGCAGAGACCTACCTCGACCGCGGAAATATCCTGTTTGTCGCGGCGTCGGCGGCGACGGCGGAATTGATCGATCGCGGCGTCGGCGCAGATTTTCAGCATCAGCGCCTGCGGAGCAGCGTGGCGTGCAATTCGCGCTCGCTGCCGCCAAACGGTGGTCAGGGCATTTTGCAGAGCGTCCTCGCTGTCCTGCCTGTGACGTAGGATCCGCCAGACCGTCTCGAACATCCGGCTCTTTACCGGAGCGATCAGTCGGGCAAAGCTGTCAGTATCCACTCCGAACTCCCAACGAGAATGACAAGTCAGACGAGCTTGAACCTGGCGCAGGCGGTCAACCGTCGGGTGACCGTCCATAAAGATTACCGTTCCAACTCCGCAAACTGGGGACAGGAAAGTTCTTTTTTTTGCCGATGGAGGTTCCAACGCTGGTGCCAACATCATTGATGGACAGAGTTTCGGTTCCCAATCCGCTCCCGAATACCTTACGCGCTTGTGAGCGCGTAGTTGGTGAGATAGGCTGTGTTCAAGAGGGGACAGCCTCGCGGACAGAGACCTTTTTTTGAGATGTTGACGAAATACGTCTCCTGGCGAATCTGCGCCTTGGTTCTGCCGCTGCTTGCCTGCTTGAGCGGCGCGCCCGCCCGTGCAGCCGAGCAAGCCGGCCCGAATTATGACGACCACATCAAGCCCATCCTGCGGCAGTACTGCTTCAAATGCCACGGCGACGACAAGCAGGAAGCCGATCTCAACGTGCAGGCGTATACCTCGTTGATGCGAGGCGCCGGCAGCGGCAAGGTTGTCGAGGCAGGCAGGTCGAGCCAAAGCGTTTTGTTTCAGGCCATCACCAACGCTGACGCAGATGCACGGATGCCGCCCAACAGCCCGCCTCTGCCAAAGGAGAAGGTTGAATTGATCCGCCAATGGATCGACTCGGGCTTGCGAGAATCGGCCGGCAGCAAGTCGTTGGCCAAAGGGTCGGCTTTCGATTTTACGCCTGCCGATACCGCTGCCGACAAGCCCGCGGGTTCGCCGGCAATGCCGCAAGAACTGCCCGACGTCGCCGTTCCGGAGGTCAAACGTCCGCTGGCCGTGCTCAATCTGGACGCAAGTCGCTGGGCGCCGCTGGTGGCGGTAGCCGCCTTGGAGCACGTGCGTTTGATTGACACCACGAGTGAAAACGAGATCGCCCGTTTGGCGTTTCCCGAAGGCGAGCCGCACGTGATTCGCTTCAGCCGCAACGGCGCCGTTTTAATGGTGGCCGGCGGTCGGCCGGTCGAGTTGGGCAGGGTCGTGCTGTTCGACGTGCGCACCGGTAAACGATTGGCCGAGATTGGCGACGAGATCGACGCCGTGCTGGCCGCCGATCTCAGCCCCGACCAGCGTCTGGTCGCGCTGGGTGGCTCGGGTCGAAAGGTAAAAATCTATTCGACGGCCGATGGCGCGCTCCGCTACACGATTGTTAAGCACACCGACTGGATTACCGCCGTCGCCTTCAGTCCCGACGGCACGCGGCTGGCCACGGCCGACCGAGCGGGCGTCATTCATCTATGGGATGCCCAAACCGGCGGCATCTTGCTCAATCTCTTGGAGCACAAAGCGGCAGTCCACGCGCTCGACTGGCGGCCCGATGCTAAGCTGCTGGCCTCGGCGGGCGAGGACGGCCGGATCGTGTGGTGGAATACCGCTGACGGTTTTCCGGCGATCAACAAAGCCAACGCGCATCCGCCGCACCGACCGGCCGGCGTATATGGCACGGTGCCCAACGGAGTGCTGGCAGTCCGGTTTGACGCCGACGGCAATCTTGTTTCCAGCGGCCGCGACGGCATCGTGCGTCTCTGGGCCACGGACGGCAACGAAAAAAAGTCGTTCCGTATCGACAGCGGCATCCCGATCAGTAACGCTACCGTGTACGATAAGAGCTCGGTTGTGGTCGGCGACTCGTTGGGGAACGTCAGATTTTGGAACCCAAACTAAGACTAACTGCGCTGATATAACAATGACGAATGACGAATGACGAAAGAATGACGAAGCTCGAATGACGAATACTATGGCCCTTCGAGCTTCGTCATTCGGGCTTCTTTCGTCATTCGTCATTGGTCATTCGTCATTCCGATTTAGGAGAACGAAATGTCTTCAAACAAGGTCACCCACAACGGTTGTTCCGGCTTCCGCTCGCTCTCGCGCCGCCAGGCCTTGCAGGCGGGCGTATTCGGCGCACTCGGACTATCGCTGGGAGACATGCTGCGGCTGGAGGCCGCCGACAATCAGGCCTTCACCCAAGCGGCGGGCCAGAAGAGGACCGCGAAAGCGTTGAGCGTCATTCAACTGCACTTGGGCGGAGGCTTTCAGCAGCAAGAGTCGCTCGACCCGAAGCCGGAAGCTCCCGTCGAGATACGCGGCTCCTTTGGCGTCGTCAAAACGCGTGCAGGCGACGTATTGAGCGATAACTTTCCGCAAACGGCCAAGGTGGTCGACAAACTGACCATCGTCCGGAGCCTCGTCGGCCGCGTGCCCGATCACGGGTTGGCGACCTACCATCTCTTTACGGGTTATCCGCAAACGGCCGTCATCGACTATCCGCAAATGGGGTCGATCGTCTCGCACGAGCTGGGCAAGCGCGGCGAATTGCCCCCGTATATTGCCATTCCGAACAAGAACGCCTACTCCGGCGGCACCGGATTTTTGAGTAGCGCGTATGGTCCCTTCGAACTCGGCGCCGACCCTGGCCAGCCGGGCTACAAGGTGCGCGACTTCGCCATTCCGCCCGAAGTTTCACCGCAGCGATTCGACCGCCGCCTGGCCGCCAGAAAGATTGTCGAACGGCGCATGCGCGATCGCCAGGTCGATCCGAACACGCAGGCGACGATGGACGACTTTTATCAGCAAGCTCAGACGCTGCTCACCTCGACCGAGGCCCAGGCCGCCTTTACGCTCGCAGGAGAAACTGAGGCGACCTTCCAGCTTTACGGCCGCGACGTCGTCGGTCTTAAAGGGCCGGACAATCGTTATCATCCCAAGGGACTGGCCGAACGACTGATCGTCGCACGTCGTCTGGTCGAGGCGGGCGTGCGGTTTGTCACCGTGACTTACGGCTCGTGGGACTGCCATGTCGACGTGCGTTCCAATACGCTCGACCAGATGCCGGCCCTCGATCATGCCGTCGCCGGCCTGGTCACCGATCTCGACCAACGCGGATTGCTCGATACGACGATCTTCTGGCTCACGAGCGAATTTGGCCGCACACCCAAGGTGAACAAAGACGGAGGGCGCGATCATCATGCCCGCTGCTATTCCAACCTCATCGCCGGGGGCGGCTTTACACGAGGCCAGATCTATGGCGAAAGCGACGCGACGGGCGCGGAGCCTGCCCGCGACGCGGTGCCGCTAGAGAACCTGCTGGCGACCATCTACCACCAGTTAGGAATTGACGCCGACAAAGAGCTGCTCGCCTTCGGCACGCGGCCGATTGAAATCGTCAAGAACGCCAAAGTGGTCGAGGGGCTTTTGGGCTAAGTGGTCTGCGGGGCTAATGTGCCGTAGGGTGGGACAAGCTCGCCTTAGCGAGCGCCGGCCCACCGCCAAAGTCGTAGGGTGGGACGAGCGAAGCGAGTCCCACCACCTGTTGGAATCATGGTGGGACTCGCTTCGCTCGTCCCACCCTACACGATAAGGTGCGTCCTTTGACAGCTATGACCACGAATCGAGATCTGGCATACGAAGAAGCGAAACTCCGTGCGGCGCGGGAGCGCGCTAAAGCGATGTTGGTCCTATTCCTACTGGCGCTTTTATTCGCGCTCGGGCAGTCTCCGGACGCCACTGCCGGCGCGATGACGAAGAATATCGAGGCCGTGCGGCCACGCGTCGGGCAACGCGGCACAAAGGTTGAGGTCGCCATCCAGGGCATCTCGCTTGCCGAGCCGCGCGAGATCGTCTTCTATCGGCCGGGCATTCGGGCCGTCAACATCGGGCCGGCCGCGAGCATTCCCGAACGAGGCTATGCGCACGGCGGCAAGATAAAGGAAGAGGTACGCTGCACCTTCGAAATCGCGCCCGATTGTCCGCTCGGCGAGCATCCGTTTCGTCTGCTCACGGCTACCGAGCTGACGTGCATCGCCACCTTCCACGTCTCACCATTCAAGGTGCTCGACGAACAAGAAGCCAACAATAGTTACAGCAACGACACGCCGCAGACCGCCCTGCCCGTCGTCGCCGATGTTACCGTTCGCGGGCAAATCGACGGCGGCAATCGGGGCGATCGGGATCTTTACCGAATCGAGGCCGTGGCGGGCGAACGTTGGTCGATCGAAGTCGAGTCGGTGCGCATCGCCGATAGGCACTACGGCGATTCGGAGTTCGACCTGGCCTTGCGAATTCTCGACGAGCAAGGCCGCGTCGTGGCGGCCAACGACGACAATTCGCTCCGCTTGCAAGACCCGCTCGTCTCCTTCAAGGCGCCGGGCGACGGCGGCTATTTTGTC
>DASSFG010000081.1:0-13823 GCA_035694685.1 Pirellulales bacterium | reverse complement strand
CAGCTCCCCGATCATCCGCTGGGCCTCTTGCTTCAGGCTGCGGTAAAGCGGGCGGCCGCGCTCCGGCTGAAAGAAATAGTCTTCGGCCGACTCCAGAATGCTGCTGAGAAAGCGGGCCGCTTCGCCGTAACGCTTCTCTTTGATCAGCTCGGCCGCGCGGGCCAATCGCTGCAGGGTATCGCGGTCGGGCGGGTAAAAAACGCTGTCGGTTGCTTCCTCCTCGTCGCCACCTTGGGCGTTCGGCAGCGGGGGGCGGGGACCGCGGAAAACGCGGATTTGCCCCTCTGCCGGCACTTGCGGCCAGAGACTGACGACAATCAGCCATACGAGTCCGAACAGTCGATACGGCCGGCGCAGCTTCCTTCCGTGCTTCACGATTTGGCACTCCTGGCTGACTTAAACCTCTGATTATCAATAGCTTACACGGCTTTGGTCGCGGCGGCAACCAGCCCGCCCGGCCGCCTCGGCCCACCGGTGGTACGCGGCCCCGGAGCCAAAAAGAGGCTTTTTTTGCCCGGTTTTTTGGCCTATGCTCTGAGGGCGGAAGAGCAACAGGGGCAGACGGCCGAAGGCCCGCCCGAGAGCGAATTTTGCGATTTTTCGCTCTCCGGGGCACTTTTTGGGTTGCTTTTTCCTTATTGTCGATTTTAATCATCGCGTCCACACAAACGGACGCAACTGCGTTTTGTTACCAATTTCTCTAGTATCCGCGAGGAGGATCGCAACACTATGGCGAAAGCCCCAGCACCAGCAGCACCGGGAGCCAAGAAGGCCAAAGCCCCCAGCAAGAGTGAAGTTCTCAATGCCATCGCCGAGGAAACGAACATCGGCAAGAAGGACGTGGCCGCCGTCCTGGACGCCCTTGCCAAAGAGATTCAGAAGGCGATGAGCGGTAAAGGGCCCGGCACGTTTCAGATTCCCGGTCTGGTGAAGATCGTGCGTAAGAACGTGCCTGCCAAGCCGGCGCAGAAAGGCGTGAAGAATCCCTTCACGGGCGAGATTCGCGACGTGCCCGCCAAGCCCGCCAGCAAAAAGGTGCGTGTGACGGCGCTCAAGAACCTGAAGGCGATGGTCTAACCCAGCCATCGGCCTCGCCCACGCAATCGTCCACCGGCCCAATTCCCGTCCGGCGCGGGCCCCGCTCGCGCCGGACGTGTTTTGGTCGGAATAGCCGTGCGCGATTTCCGGGCGCAATGGCATCGGTGGCAGGGGCGAAGCTGGCCGCGTTCGACCCAGCACTCGTCAGACACGCTGCCGGCCAGCGATGCCCCGGTGTGCGCATTTGCTCACGCATCGCCGCGGCAACGCCTTTCTTGAAATCATGTCCGGCGTCGCTCTGCCCCAGCCACTCGACCTGCTTCGATGTCTGATAACCACGAACACTTGGACGGTAGTGTCTCAAAGTTGAGTTGGTCGTCGTGCGTGTAGGGTGGGACGAGCGAAGCGAGTCCCACCGGATCGGAGTCCAAGTCGCAAATGGTGGGACTCGCTTCGCTCGTCCCACCCTACGGGTGAGGCTTGCTGCCGATACCAACTCAGCGTTAAGGACACTACCACTTGGCCGCGCTCCTTGACCCCGGACACAAGTCGTTTAGACTAGCGTGTTTGGAGCACGCTAGGCGGCGGGGCCGCCTGCGCGCTTGCGGGCGACTTTGCTCTAGAGGAAGGATCACGTGCCAGGCACTTGCGTTATCGGTCTGCAATGGGGCGACGAAGCCAAAGGCAAAATCGTCGATTTGCTGACCGACAAACATGATCTGGTCGTCCGCTATCAGGGCGGCGCCAACGCCGGCCATACCGTCGTCACCGCCGGGCAAACCTATAAACTATCGCTCATTCCTAGCGGTATTTTGCGGCCGGGCGTGCAGTGCATCATCACCGGGGGCGTGGTGCTCAACCCGCCGAGTATTCTGGCGGAGATCGACGGACTCAAGGGCCGCGGCATCGAGGTCGGCCAAAACCTGCTGATCAGCGACCGGGCACACGTCATTTTTCCCTGGCACCTGGTTGAAGATCGGCTGGCGGAAGGGAGTGCCCGCAACGGCGAAGCCATCGGCACCACGATGCGCGGCATCGGCCCCTGCTACCGCGATAAAGTCGGTCGCAGCGACGCCATTCGCCTCGGTGACCTCTACCGCCAGACCCTCGCTGAGCGAATCGAACGCGTCGTGGCCCACAAAAACGCGATGATCGCGGCGATGGCCTCCGGCTCGGGGCAGACCGTTGAACCGCTCGATGCGGCAACCATTCTCACCGAGTATCAGGGCTTCGCCGAACGGCTCAAGCCGCACGTGGCCGATACCACGACGCTTTTGCTCGATGCTCTGGAAGGCGGCCAGCGCGTGCTGTTCGAGGGCGCTCAAGGCGCCTTGCTCGACGTCGATCACGGCACGTTTCCCTATGTCACCAGCAGCAATAGCTCCGGCGTGGGCATTGCCTCGGGCGCCGGCGTGCCCGGCCGCTATCTGAATAAGATCATCGGCGTGGTGAAGGCTTACGGCACGCGCGTAGGTGGCGGCCCGTTTCCGACTGAGCAAGACAACGCCCTCGGCCAACACATTCGCGACC
Source organism: Pirellulales bacterium (assembly GCA_035694685.1). Taxonomy (GTDB): domain Bacteria; phylum Planctomycetota; class Planctomycetia; order Pirellulales; family JAICIG01; genus DASSFG01. The sequence goes on along the minus strand of DASSFG010000081.1, from coordinate 11,255 downwards.
GCGGCAACGAATATGGCACGGTCACGCGTCGGCCGCGGCGGTGCGGCTGGTTCGACGCGGTGGCCGTGCGCTATACCGCCCGGCTGAGCGGCGTCGATACGCTGGCGGTCATGCTGCTCGACGTGCTCAGTCAACTCGACGAAATCAAGGTCTGCACGGCTTATCAAATCGGCGGACGGCGCGTGTCGGTTTTTCCCAGCCACGTCGACGACGTGCGCCAGGCCGAGCCCATTTACGAAACCGTGCCGGGCTGGAAAGAGGAAATCGACCACATTCGCTCGCTCGACGCCCTGCCCGAGAACGCCCGCAATTATCTCGATTTCTTGAGTGACGTCATCGGCCGCCCGGTCGAGATCGTGTCGGTAGGGCCCGACCGCGAGCAAACCATCCTGGCCGAGGGACGGAGCACAAAGAGTGGCGTACGCGTCTACCAGTCACAGCGCTGAGTTGGCCGACGTGCCGCTGGAAAAGCGCCCGCGCCACATTGCCATCATCATGGACGGCAACGGCCGCTGGGCCCAGCGCCGCGGGTTGCCGCGCATCGAGGGCCATCGCCGTGGCGTGGCCAGCGTGCGTTGCGCCACCGAAGAATGTGCCCGGCTGGGCATCGAGCAGCTCACGCTCTACTGCTTGTCAAGCGAGAACTGGAAACGCCCGCAGCACGAGCTCGACCTGCTCATGCACCTGCTCGAGCAGTATTTGATCGAGGAGCGCACCACGCTCGTCAATGAAAACATTCGGCTGAGCGTGATTGGCCGCCGCGAGGGCCTGCCCGACAGCGCGCTGAGGGAAATGAACAAGACGATCGAGCTGAGCCAGCATCACACGGGCTTGCGGCTGTGCCTGGCGATCAATTACGGCGGCCGGGGCGAAATGGTCGATGCCGTGCGGTCCATCGCCGACGCCGTCCGCCGCGGCGCGCTCGACCCCGATGACATCGACGAAGACACGATTACCGGGCATCTTTATACCGACGGCATGTCCGATCCCGACTTGCTGATTCGCACGGCCGGCGAAATGCGCATCAGCAACTTCCTGTTGTGGCAGATCAGCTATGCCGAGCTGTGGGTGACCGAGCACTGCTGGCCCGAGTTCCGCGAAGCCGACCTGCACGCCGCCATCCGCGACTTTGCCGGTCGGGACCGGCGTTTTGGCGGGTTGAGCCTGGAATAGGACGGGCGCCGTCAAGCATGGAATACGACCTGGTTCGCCTCTTTGAGCACCCTCTGCGGTTCCGTGATTGCATTCCGTCGGCGATCGTACTCTTCGGCGGTGGCGCGCGGGGGCGTTTTCCGCTAAAGATTCAATGGAGAAACCACGCCGAGGAGGTGAGTCAGACTTCGACTCTTCTGGTGACTTGGGACGTCGAGGCGTTGCGCGAGCATTTTGCCGACATCGATGAAGAGATCGATATCCTTCGGACGCGCGACGACGACCGTGCCGCAATGGTCGAACTGGCAGCCGTCGTTGTGGCGGTTTCAGTTATGGCGCACATCGAGCCGCGTTCGCGCTTTACCCGCCGGTCGGCGATCGGCACAGCTCATGACTATTATCTTAACGAGACGTCCACCGAGATGATCGAGGTCGCGGGACGTTGGCAAGGAGGATTGTCCCATCTCTTCGCGCAGAAGAAGAGACAGAGCGAATGCAATCCGAGATTGCTAAAGCGTTGGGTGAGCGTGACCGTTATAATGAAAAAAGCTCGCAACAGGACCGAGGGCTTGCACATATGATCGGCGATAAAGTAATTGACGAAGCCAGCGAGCGCTATCGTGAGCTAGAACGCGAATCGTCCAGCTTGCTCTTGGATCACGACTCGCGACTCGCACTTGGCCGCTACGAGGAAGCCGCGTTCCATGCCCTTCAGGCAGGACGACAACGAGCGTCGATGGGAAGAATCCTCTTTGACGCTGGCGACCGCATCGCCGCCGCGGAAGATTGGCTGTCGGCGACTGCCTGCTTTTTGCTGGCCACGGCCGAAGAGCAGGCGCGCACGTTGCTTGGCATCCTTCAGACCCTTGCGGAAGACGGCGATTTGGAAAGCCGGCCCGATCTTACCGCCGTGCTTGCACAACGCAACGAGGAGACGCGGCAACTCGTCGCCAAACGGACCGCTTTCCTGCAACAACTTGCTCTCCCAAAGCACGAATTAGACCCTGCGAATCAGGAGGCATTCGACTTCTTGCTGAACCAAAGGAGGAACCTACCTGGATACGCAATACTGCACTACATTATCTCTCGAGAGGCAATGGAACTTGGCCAGAACGAGCTTGCGGATCGACACCTTGTATGGGCTGCGGCGTTTGATCCGGAAAACGCCAACCTGATTGCGTTGCTGGGGTATCTTCACCTTCGTAATCGCAGGCGTGATCGCGCGATCGAGTTAGCTAAGGGCTTTTTGGAGGCGCACAAGAAACACCCTACAGTCGGCCCGGTAATGATAATGCTGGCGAACGCCCTTGGTGGCGGGCAAGTGGAGCCGTTGGATCGCATAGGGGCGATCGAAGTTTTGCGGCCCCTGCTGGACGAGAACTGGCCTGACCGCAAAGAGCGGATTGCAGCGTTGGTCATCAGCGCCATATTATGTTACGAGACGGGCCGGAGGAACGAGCTTCTACGCCACATCGACGCTCTCCGTTCGATTGAACGGGATCTGGGCGACGCCGACCTAAGGACATATACCTACCTCAAGCTCTGCGAAGAGTCATTACTGCCACTTGGCGGAGACGAAGGCGAAGAAAACGGCTTTGACTTGGGCTTGCCCGAGCCGAAACGTCAGCAGTTGTTTCGCAGTGCTATGCAGTTGACGACCCGGCTCCCCTTGCCACTGGCAGCATAAGGGCAACGGTGGCATACACACCAGGCATGAGGTTCATTCGATGATACAACGGCGCGATCTTTTGGCGACTGCCGCGGCTGCGGCCCCCACATTGCTTGTAGGCGGGGCATGGGCGCAAAACGGCGATGTCAGTTGCGCGAGCACGTATCCGTCGCCGAGTGAGGCGGGCAAGTCGCCTCGCGAAAAACTCGTATATGTCACCGCCTTATATGTCGGCAGCAACGACCGACGGCCGGACTACATGGCCACGGTCGACGTCGACCCGGCGTCGGCGACGTATTCGCAAGTCGTGCATCGCCTGCCGATGCCCAACGTCGGCGACGAGTTGCACCACTTCGGCTGGAATGCGTGCAGTAGCTGTCATGGCGATCCGGAAAAATCGCGGCGGTACCTCGTCGTGCCCGGCTTGCGCTCGGGCCGGATCCACATTATAGATACCGCCGCGACGGCGGGGCCCAAACTCCACAAGGTGATCGAACCCGAAGAGGTCGTGAAGCGAGTCAACTTATCGGCGCCACACACCGTACACTGTCTTCCCAGCGGCGAAATCATGATCTCGATGCTCGGCGACGGCGGAGGCGACGCGCCGGGCGGCTTTCTGTTGCTCGATCAGGACTTTGAAATCGTCGGCCGTTGGGAACAACCCCATTCCGCGATGAAGTTCAATTACGACTTCTGGTATCAGCCACGGCAGAACGTGATGGTTTCCAGCGAGTGGGCCGCGCCGAAAACCTTCGGCGGCGGTTTCAAGCTTGAAGACGTCAAAGCGGGCAAATACGGCAGCCGGCTGCACTTTTGGGACTGGGACGATCGCAAGCTCGTTCAATCGGTCGATCTGGGCGGCGAGGGGTTGATTCCGCTGGAAGTCCGCTTCCACCACGATCCCAAGAGCACTCATGGCTTCGTCGGCGCGGCGCTGTCGAGCAGCGTCTGGCACTGGCACAAAACCGACGGCGAATGGCGGGTCGACAAGATCGTACAAGTCGAACCCGTGGAAACCAAAGGCTGGCCCTTTCCGGTGCCCGGTCTGATTACTGATCTGGTGTTGTCGCTCGACGACCGTTTCCTTTACTTGTCGAACTGGCTGCACGGCGACCTGCGCCAGTACGACGTGAGCGACCCGGCCCGGCCGCGTCTTACCGGGCAAGTGTGGCTTGGCGGGGTGATCGGCAAACCCAGCCAGCTCCGAGGTCACAAGGTGACCGGCGGTCCACAGATGTTACAACTCAGCCTCGACGGGCGGCGTCTCTACGTCACCAACTCGCTCTACAGCAGTTGGGACAACCAGTTCTACCCCGCGATGGCCAAAACGGGCAGTTACCTCGTGCAAATCGACTGCGATACCGAGGCGGGCGGGATGCGGATCAACGATCAATTCTTGGTCGATTTTGGCCGCGAGCCACACGGCCCCGCCCGCGCGCACGAAATGCACTTTGCCGGGGGCGACTGCACGTCGGATATCTGGATGTAGCCAATCTGTCGTCTCCCAATGCGTTACCTCACAATCCTGCTCGGCCTTCATGCGCAGGATCCAGTGCTTGCAGCCGCTCCTTTACGTCTCGCAGGTTTGTAAGCCCGACGACGTTGCCTTCCGGGTCGATGAGCATCAGGCTCGGATAAGACGTAATCCCATAGTCGGCGGCGACGGGACCGAGGGCAGTGGCTTCGCCGCCCGTGACAAAGGATTCGAGTCCACACGTGAGGGCCACGGGAAATGGCAGATCGCGACCCGACCACGTGCTCGTCACGATGTCCTTGAGTTTTTCATCGAGCTTCTCGACCGTATCCAGCGGCGCGTCCTGCTCTCCGTCGCAATGAATACCGATCACCGCCAGGCCCTTATCTTTATACTCATCGTAGAGCGCCATCAGTTCGGGCATGCGGCCGACGCAAGGACCAAACCAGTATCCCCAAAAATCCAGCAACACCCATTTGCCGCGCGGGTCGGCGAGCTTGACGCCGGGAAAGTTGGCCGGCGGAAATGCAATGAAGCTGACCGGCTCCGCTTCACTCCGGTTTTCCCAGCGGGAGCGGTACGTCGTGGAAGACAATCTCGAGCTCGCGCTGCGAGCGGATGCGCGGGTAATGAAAACGAAAACGTCGCGGTTTGCCAAGGGCCTCGTCGCCGGCGAAAGTCACTTTGACCAAGGCGGCAGCATCGGAGATGGTGTTCGTCTGGCCGACCCTGCGAAACGCGCGGCCCTGCTCGTCGAAAAGCTCGATCTCGTTCTCGCAAAAAATCAGGTCGGCCGGGTCCGATACCACGCTGTCCGATACGATGCGCAGTGTCAGCTCGCAGCGCGGCCCGGCGGCCATTTCGACCGCCTCGATCGCCAGCTCGACGTCGTCTTGAAAGTGTGGCGCCGTCGAGGTCAGCTCGTCGACGTCGATAAAAGCCATGTCGCCCACCGCGATCAATTCCCATTTCAACCGCATGGTCTTCAACGCCGCCGACGTCGTGGCGGGCGGCTGCATGCGCAGGTTCATCGAAAGCTGGCGCGTCGATGGGCCGGCAACGTTCCAGCCGCTCGTCGTCGATTGCCCGCTCAGACGCGTGCCGGTGTCGGTTACCGCTTCGACCAGCTCGGGCTGCAAGCGATAGGCCACCAGCCGGAAGCGGTCTTCCCAGATGGCTTGCAGGTCGAATTGAAAGGAATGGGTTTTGTCGGATAGGTGCTGCTCGTAGTCGAGCTCTTCGCTGAACAGCCGCCGGGCACGGTTGATTTGCACCTTTACGGGACCGGCGTAGGCCACGGGGTGTTTGCCCGACGAGCCGGCCACCACCACCAGCCCCGGATGGCGCGTGTCGAAGTGCGGCCGCACTCGGTTGCCGGTCTTTCGGCAAAGCTGGTCGACCGCCGCCCAGAACACACTGGCCGTATGATCGAGATCGACAGGCCGGTCTTTGAAGACACCGTATTCGTCGCCGATCAGCAGACGGTTGCCCGACTGCCGGGCAAGGGCCGCCAATCCTTCCGCCGCCGAGACCTGTTTCAACCGGCAATTGACCAAAGAGGGCAGCCACAGTTCCTCCTCCGTCAGCTTGCGGAGCAACTGCTTGGCCCGCAAGCGCACTTCGGGATCGTCGCTCTTGGCTGCCTCAACGAGTTGCTCGCGCGCGGCCAGCGAGAGGGCGGCCAGTTCGTCACTGGCGATGACGCGGTCGGCGTAGGAGCTGCTCGACAGCCGTTCGATGAGCCGCGCCACGCGCAACTTCGTGTCCGGCTCTTCCGCTGGCAATGACCGGCCGAGCAGGGCCGAAAGGCAGACGCCAGCGACGATGGCAGTTTGGCAAGGCGAGCGCGAGAACATGATGCCGTCCCCAAAAGGATCCGTCCTTTGGTTCCGCCGCTCGCGTTGTCGCTCAGAGTTATCGCCGGCAGACGGGCTCTTCCTGAGCCCGGATTTTTCCGGGCGGGAAGATAGCAGTTTGATCGAGTGGTATCAAGTGCAACGTGTCAAGTCGGTCACGAACATGCAGCCGGGGCTGTGTGTAATGGCGATCTCGGGCCTGGCGGTGGCCAGGGCAAGTTGCGGTGTCACGCCGCAGGCCCAGAAGACGGGCACTTCGTCCGGCTCAAGGTGTACGGCGTCGCCGAAATCAGGCGCGGCGAGGTCGCGAATGCCGATCGCCGCCGGGTCGCCCACGTGGACCGGTTCGCCGTGCATGGTGGAATACCGGCCGGTGATCTCGCGCACGGGGTTGATGTCGCTGGGCCGGTAGGGACGCATGCTCACGACGAGCGGCCCGGCAAACCGCCCCGCAGGAACGCAGGAGATGTTGGTACGATACATCGGCACGTTCGAGCCGAGCTCGATATGCCGCACCGGCAATCCGGCGGCCAAGAGTGCCCTCTCGAACGTAAATGAACAGCCGAGCAGAAACCCGACGAAGTCGTCGCGCCAGAGCGACAGCACGTCCGTCGGCTCGCTTGCCTCGGCCACCCCCTGGCGAAAAACCCGATAACGCGGTACGTCGGTCCGCAGGTCGGCGCCCGGTGCCGAGCGCTTCGGCTCGGGATCGCCACGATCGGTTTGTTCGATCAGCGGGCAAGGGCGGCTATTCAACCGGCAAAACTCAGCGAACTCCTCGGCCACCGCCGCCGGCAAAATAACGACGTTGGTTTGCACGAAGCCCGGCGCCAGCCCCGCCGTCGGTCCGGTATGCCGTCCTTCGCGGATCGTCAGCCGCAGTGCCGCGGGGGATATGTCGAGAACTTTCGGTTCGATGGTCACCATTCCTTCCCTCGTCATTCGCGCTTCGTCATTCTTTCGTCATTCGTCATTCGGCATTCGTCATTTTCCGTTCCGTCGGCCGGCGAATGCAACCTCACTTGTCCCAACCTACTTCCGATGCCAACGACTACGGCGGATCATAACCTCCGGGATGAAAGGGGTGGCAACGGCAGATCCGCAGCACGCCGCGCCACGCGCCGCGGACCGCCCCGTACTTCTCTACGGCCCCAATGAAATAATTGCTGCACGTGGGGATGAACCGGCACTGCCGGCCAATGAACGGGCTCAGAGTCCACTGGTAGACACGCACCAGCCCAATCAGGGTGCGGCTGGGAAGACGCATGAGCAGTTCGCCAAGGCGATTCATGTTCTTTCTCGCGCGAGCTTCTTGGCCGCGCGCCCTGACAACCCGACGAGCGACTCGATGACGCTCGGCAGTTCGGCGGCGGCGCCGGGCCGCGGCGAGGCCACCAGGTCGACGCCAGCGGGCAATTGCCCACGCCGCAGCCGAAACGCCTCGCGCAACAGCCGCTTCCAACGGTTGCGCGTCACGGCATTGCCGACTTTGCGCGAGACCGAAAGCCCCAGCCGCGGATGATCGACGTCGTTCTCACAGGAGTAAACCACGAGCAACTCGTCGGAAGCTACCGCTCGGCGCTTGTAAACGCGCTGATAATCGCGTCCGCTGCGCAGCCGGTATTGCGGTCGAAAGCCACGATCGGCGGCAGGTTCATCGGTCATTGTCGTCGGCCGCGTCGGGCGGTGTTTCAGGTTCGAGCGGCTTTTGATACCACGAGTCGTCGCGCGGCTCACTTGGTCTACTGCGATGCCGGGCCAGTCGCTTGACGATCATTCCTCCCAGCACAACCATTGCAATCAGGCCGATGCCCAACACGATCAGCCCCAGGATGGCCATCATCGCCTTGGCGCGAACCGGCGGCGGCAGCCGCTTCGTCTCGGCAAAGAGCAGACTGAGAGCAAGCAAAAGTCACCCAATTATAACAGCCCGTAGGTCGTCAGCGTGCGAGAGAGCTTTTGCTCTTCGGCCGCGGTGAGGGCGGTCATGGGCAATCGCAATTCACCGGTGTCGCGGCCGAGCATCTTCATGGCGGCTTTGACGGGGATGGGATTGGTGGCCAGGCCGAGCATGTCCCGGCAGAGCGGAAACAGCTTGCGGTGCCAACGCTGGGCTTCGGCGAGATCGCCGGCCTCAAAGGCGCGCAGCAGAGCCAGCATGTCTTGCGGCACGATGTTGCCCACCACCGAGATCACCCCGCGCCCGCCGATCGACAGCAAGGGCAAGGTCAGGCTGTCGTCACCGCTGAGCACGGTCAGATTGGTCAAGGCGATAATCTGCGAAGCCTGGTCCATCGACCCGGTGGCTTCCTTCACCAGGGCGATGCTCGGCAACTCGGCCATGCGGGCGATCGTTTCCGGCTCGATGTTTTTGCCGGTGCGGCCGGGAATGTTATAAACGCAGATCGGTATGCCGACGGCTTCGGCCAGCGCCTTGAAGTGCTGATAAAAGCCCTCTTGCGTCGGCTTGTTGTAATAGGGCGCCACGACGAGCGCGGCGTCGGCCCCGGCTCGTTCCGCCCAGCGCGTCAGCCGCAGCGCTTCACGAGTGCTGTTCGAGCCGGTGCCCGGCATCACCTTGATGCGGCCGGCGGCAAACTCGACGACCGCCCCGATGACGCGCTCGTGCTCGTCGTGCGAGAGCGTCGGCGACTCGCCCGTGGTTCCCACCGGACAAAGGCATTGCGTGCCGGCGGCGATCTGAAACTCGACTTGTGCCCGCAGCGCATCGTAGTCGACTTCGCCGTTGCGGAAGGGGGTCGTCAACGCGACAGACAGGCCGGCAAACGCTTCACCTTTGGTGGACATGGGGGCGTGGTGGGAAGGAGGCGGATAAGGAGGGACAAACGGCAATATCGCATGATAGAAAACTGAGGCACACAAGGGAAGTCGGCGGCGGTCCGCGGCAGGTTTCGGGCTCCGTCAGTCTGCTCGTGGCGCCATCGTTTAACCGCAGGGCCAACGGCCCGCGCGTGCGCTGCATGCCTTGTACCGCCGCCCCCCGCATATAATGCCGCTGCCACGGCCATCGATCACGACAGCGTCTCACGCTGAAATAAAAACGGGGAAGGTCCGGCTATGGCGCAGTTATGGACAATTTGCACGTCGCAACGTGCTCTTGGAGCGTGTAAAGCGACAACCGATATTCGCCTGGAGCGATGTCTGACGCGAGCAGAGGGATTTCCGTGTCAACGGCATACGTTCCCGGCCAGGCTTTCTTTGCCGCACCAGTTACAAACATATTTATCAAGCACTGGCCGTTTCTTTCCTCAATCCGAAAGTGGTAGCTAAGCTGCTGCGGCCCAGTAGGGCGAATGATGCGGCCCTTGACTGAAAAGGGAGTTCCGAGCTTGCATTGATCTGCTTCGATGTATTGGCCGGACGTTTTGAGTAATTGCCAGGCGCCGAGCGGCAGGCAAATCAGCAGCATCGCCAGTAGCACCGCTCGCAAGCTGAACTGAAAACGGCGGGACATGGCGGCGAGTTTAGCGGGTTCTCGTAATTTGATGCCGCTCCAACAACCGGCGGCGCTCCTCGCTTGCTTCCAGCGCGATGAGTTCAGCCTGGTCCCGGCAATAGCGGACAGCTTCTTGTACGGCTTCGGGAGGCAATTCGAAATCTGCCGCCGTCTGCTCAACACTCAAGCCGTTGGCATTCATGGAACTTACGAGCTGCGCGGCCGTCATGTTGCGGCCCTTGATCCAGAGCAGGCGGCGCCACGGATGCGAGCGGGCGACCAAATAGCGCCAGCCAGCCTCTGCTTCCCCGGCGGTTTGCAGCATCTCGAGCTTCTCGACGCGCAACAGGACTTCCGCAATTTTTTGTTCCAGACCCTGCGAAACCGTGCTCATAAGCGGTCCTAACGTGGCTTTTCACACACACGACAATCATTGTACTCCGGCCTTCACCAATACTGAAGTGGCAGTTAGCGGCGCATGGAAATCACTCCGTTTCGACCGGTACGGGCTGAATATGTTTTGTGCCATCCGGTAGCGCGATTAGACTGGCGGGACCGACAAGGGGATAAATCCTGACGGCATCCTCTCGCTGTGCAGCCAGCGCCGACGCTTCATCGGCCCGTCTTCGCCGCTCACGTTCAAAGTGGATGCCGGCAAAGAACGCGGCCACGACCAGCATGGCCACTAGCAAGGCCCGCAAACTGAACTGAAATCGTCGGGTCATGTCGAAAAGCTTACCGCGCCTCGGCCACCGGGACCATGCCGGCGGCAATGCGTCACTTTACGACGGTGAAAAGTGAGGAGGAGAACGGCTGCTCCCTTCTGCCAACGGTTCGCCGTCGGCCTGCACGCTCCCCAGCGCGAGTATGTTTATTTCGATAGGAGCGGCGTGGCCAGAACCTCGATGTCGCTCAGCCGTGCAGTGCCCGACCCTTCGAAAACAAGGTTCAGCTTGAGAATGTCTTACCACGCAGCAGCAGGTTTGTGAACTATGGTTTAGCAGTGACTGCATCGGGGTCGAATGTACCGAACAGTGCGATATTTCTTACAAGGACCAGGCATGTTTTCCAGGCTGACTCAGTATTGGGTTTATGGTGGTTTTCTCGCGGGCATCGTGATCCTTGTGCTGCTGCCTCAACTCTCTCAGACCTGGTCCACCGCGCTGGTTGCGGTGTTCTTGCAATTGCCGATGTACATGCTGCACCAATACGAGGAGCACGACAACGACCGCTTTCGCCAATTCTTCAACCGCACCGTGGGCCGAGGTAAAGAGGTCCTGTCCCCAGAGGCCGTGTTCGTCATCAACGTGCCTGGAGTTTGGGGCACAATCGCCGTGTCGTTCTATTTGGCCGCTTACGTCTCAATCGGCTATGGATTGATCGCCGCCTACCTGACCCTGGTCAACGGCGTGGTTCATGTCGTGACGGGCATGGCCTCTCGCTCCTACAACCCTGGCCTGGCGACAGCCGTGGCCATGTTCCTGCCCGCTGGCGGCTTGGCGATTGTGGAACTGCAAGCCACGGGCGAAGTCGGTTGGCACTATCATTTGCTCGGTTTGTTGACCGCGATTGGCATTCATGCGGCGATTATCGGCTACGTGAAATCCGTCCAGCGAAGCGGAGCCGGCGGCTCGCCATCGCAGCTAT
>DASSFG010000080.1:0-13181 GCA_035694685.1 Pirellulales bacterium | reverse complement strand
AGAACCGCTCTCCGTGATCGAGCTCCACCGTGGTCAGCCGATCGCTTTTATCCCCTGAGCTCCCGTGCTCGGCGCCAAGCAGCTCGAGCACCCAGCACAAATCCGACTCGCCACCCGACATCCAATCTCCGTCAGCCTGGCGTTCTAGCAGGGAGTCCTGGGAAGGCAACGCCGCCAGGGTGTCTTTGCTGACCGGCCTGAACCTTTGGAGGTGCAACGCTCGAAGATGATCGAGGTCGAGGAGCGATCGCAGCGCCGTCGCCGTCAAAGTGTTGTCAGCAATTGCCAACTCCTGAAGTGAATACAGCGACTTCAATTCTGCCAACCCCGCGTCGGCGACATCGATGTCGCTCAGGTTCAGCATCCTCAAGCGGGGTTGACGGGCAAGCTGCCGGATATCGTGATCTTCAAGCTCGTATTGGAAAAATCGCAGGTCCAAGGCTTCTAGTCGCGGCAATGCCGGCAGGTGCGCAAGGATCGATGTCTCGCCGCTCGTGTCGTTTACGTTGGGCTCATCTTCCTCGTCCCAGCGAAACTCGATGCTGAGCGATTCCAGATTCTCGAGGGCGGCGAGGTGCTTCAAGTCGCCGCTGTTCCTTAACCCACCCAGATGGAGCTCTTCAAGCTGCTGCAGCTTTTCGATGGCTGCAAGGCAATCGGACCATGCGAGCCTGTTAGTATAAGACTTCTCCTGTATGCGCAGCACTGCTAGTTGACTCAACTCTGACAAGACGGCGGCGAAGCCTGGAGTTGGATTGGCAATTTCGATTTTCATATAGCGTAAATTTCTCAGTGGTGCGATACGGCTGAGCAGTTCCTCATCGGCGCCGTTCATGTCCACGCCGACGATGCACCGGCGGAAGCGTTCGGCGCCGACGAGGTCGAGCCATTTCGGTCCCCGGTGTTCAACGTGCAAAGACAAACCGCTCGCAGCCCCTTGGTTAGCGAGAGAAATGATCGGATCCTGCACGTCGGCCCGAGTGCGGAGCTTGACGCACCATGCACACAACGCAGCGAGCACTGCCACCACCGCCAGCATCGTGCGCAAACTCCACCGAAACCGCGGTTCATAACGGCGTAGCAGCCATTCGCAGGCCGCCCCGGCCGAGACGAGCATGAGCAGCCACAGTGCCAGATTGGCAAGCAGCCGCCCCGCGCTATAGTTCTGATCAAGCGCGGCTGACGCGCCGTACCACACTTTTGCGTCGCGCCAGCGCCAAATCAACGGCCAGCCACACTTGCTGGGACGTGCGCCCCAAGGGACCGGCAATGCGTCGTTGCTTAAATTCGAAAGGACAATAAGTATCGTACCGATAACCAACACCAGGAACGTTATCAGCCGCGGGCGATAGCCCAAGCGAGGACCATAGCGCCGGAGAAGCCATTCACAGGTGGCCGCGGCGACCGCGGCTATGATGAACCAGGCCGCTACATTTACGGCCAACCCGGCGAGGCTCCATTCAACGAGGTGCGTGCTCATGCGATCGGCCACAGCCAGGCCCGGCATGGACGGATTCGGTGTAAACTCGCACCAATACCAGACCAGCGGCCAGCCGTATGCCGCGTTCGGCGGCGGCCACGCCTGATCAACCGGCGGCCGTTCCTCGTGACTCAGGTTCGCAACCACGATCGGCGCCGCGACGATCATCAGGACGATCAACGTCCAGAATCGTGGGCGATAACCGATTCGTTCGTCAGGCTCTAGTGTCATCGACGATTGTTCACAACCGCGAGGCTCCAAAGTGGCTTGCGCCTATTGTATCGCACCGGCGGCGATGGTGGTTGGTAGGCCAGAGAACGACCGAGCCACGTCACTCATCGCCCGGGGATTCGTGATTTTCTCGCCGCGACCACGTCGAACCACTCGGGGTCGCTGTTCGTGTTTTGTCAAAACATAAATCTTGGGTTGAGGGCGACGGGGGGCTCTGTAGGGAACGCCCTCCGTACTACTAAGCCCCGATTTTTTGCGCACGCGAAGATTTCATGCCGCGGAATTGCTCAGACCCCAGCGGAACAAGTCAAAATGCAAAATGCAAAACGCAAAATGCAAAATGCAAAATGGCACGATGGCGGCAGCCGCACGACGGGGCATCCGCTTGCGCCATTTTTCGTTTTGCATTTTGCATTTTGCATTTTGTTTGCGGCCGGCTAAATGGCTGGTTATTGGTTGCGGCCAAACGGCCTCGCCGGGGCGTTCCGCGAACGTGAGTTGACACTCCTTCGCGCTTCACGGCTGTCTTCGCCGCGTCTCAGACCTGGCACTTGGCAAAGTATTCGTCGGAGGACAGCAACTGCGAGATGACCAGTTGGTCGGTGGCGCCGGCGTCGATCGCGGTGGCGAATGTCGCGTAGGCACCGGCATCGGCCGGACGGTCCATAAACTCCTCGAACAGCGCATTGACGCGCACGCGATGATATTCGTCGCTGCCGAAGATCAAGTCGCCGGAAACGAGAATGGCGGCGGGCTTTGCGGCTGGAAAGAGAAAAGGGGTTGGGAAGTCGGGGGTTAGGGATTGCATAGTTTCACGTCTTGGCCGGCGCTCGGCTTTTTCGATTGCCGGCCACCGCGCGGCCCGATGGGCCTGCGGTTCAACGACCGACTGCGCCTCTTCGCTGGCACTTTTGCGGAGTGCCGCGTTAGATCAGCTCGGCGATCGGCTGGGCCTGCGAGGGCAGCAGAGGGACGGGGCGGTCGGTCATGTCTTTCACGAAGGCATGTGGGTCGATGCCCAAGGCGTGATAGGCGGTGGCCAAAATGTCTTGAAAGTGGACGGGACGCCGGGCGGCGTAGGCGCCCAGCTTGTCTGTCGAGCCGATGACCTGCCCCGTGCGCAGGCCGCCGCCAGCGAACAGCGCTCCGTTCACCGCCGGCCAATGGTCGCGGCCGGCTTGCTTGTTGATCTTGGGAGTGCGGCCGAATTCGCCCCAAACGAGCAGCGTTACATCGCGGTCGAGTCCGCGCTGGTTCAGATCTTCGGCCAACGCCGAAATGCCCTGATCGAATTGCGGCAGGTTCTGGCGGAGATGACCAAAGTTGTTGCCGTGCGTGTCCCAAAAACCGTAAGCCACGGTCACGCATCGCACGCCCGCCTCGACCAGCCGCCGGGCCATGAGAAGCTGATCGTTCCACAACGGCGCGCCGTCGCCCTGGTGCTTGGACGAACCGCGGCCGTAGCGGTCGCGCAGGCTGGCGTCTTCTCGCTCCACGTCCATCGCCTCTACCAGCTTGCTGGACGTGAGTACGTCGAAGGCGCGCTGATAGGCGGTGTCCATTTGCGCGATCTCCAGATTATCGGTCGCACTGCGCCAGCAATCGAAGCTGCCGAGCAAACGGCGGCGGCCGGAAAGCTGGTCAAGCGATACGTCGCGCGGCTTCATGTTGGCCACGTCTTCGCCGTCGGCCCGCACACCGGCGAATGTGTGGCCGAGAAAACCGGGGCCGGGACTGTTGTAAGGACGGTGCTGCATGGTGGGAAACAGATCGACGAACGGCGGCACCGTGCCATCGACCGACCCTTTGACCCGTGCCACGGCCGAGCCGATGTGCGGACGTCCGTCGCGCCGCGCGTCGTTCATCAGGTACCCGGTAAGCGTCTGGTAGCTCGAATGCTCGTCGCGCAAGCCGACGATCGAGCGGACGACGGCAAACTTGTCGAGCATGGCGGCGGTCTTAGGCAGCAGCTCGCAGATCTCGACGCCCGGAAGGTTCGTGGCGATCGGCTTGAACTCGCCGCGCACCTCGGCGGGCGCTTCCGGCTTCATATCGAATGAGTCATGGTGCGACAGGCCGCCCGACAGGTAGACCATAATCACGGCCTTTTGCGAGGGCCGCTTTCCCGAGTTGTCCTCCGCCCGCAGCACGTCAGCCAGGTTGAGACCGCCCACGGCCAAGCTGCCGATGCGCAAGAACGAGCGGCGCGTAACGCCGTCGCAAAAACGATGTGTTGATCGTGGCATGGGCTTCTGCTCGTCGCAATGGATGACTCGTTGGCCTCGATTTTATGCGGTTTGGGAAATAGCAGCAACCGCCGTAGGGTGGGCACGAGCGAAGCGAGTCCCACCAAACAGTCGGTTCGAGCAGGTGGGACTCGCGTCGCTCGTCCCACCCTACATCGTGATTCCGCAATGCCCGGTGTTGATACACGGGTGTTTAGGCGCCACCTACTCACAGCCCCAAGAACGGCACGGGCACGAGGAAGGCGTGCTGCTCGTAAAGACTGGCGACGCCGTGCCAGGAGGTGTACTGCGTGAAGAATGCGATGAACACGTAAAAGGCCACGACCGGCAACATGGCCAGACGGGCTGCCTGACGCACGAAGAAATTGCGGTTCTTCGATCGACGACGCGCCAGCCCGCACGACCAACCGGTCAAGAGCCTGGCCGGAAAGATGAACACGACAAACACCAGACTGGGCAGCCAGGCCGCTTCGCGCGGCACGATTTCGATCTTCAGCAAGTACAGCGGCAGTGCAAACAGCAAGGTGCAGAACAGCGAGAGCCAGAACAAAATCGGCGCCCGGCGAAAAAGCTTGCGCACCTCTGCTACCTCAAACTGGGCGCGAAAGCGGTTCTCGGCGGCAAAGCGGGCCTGCAGAAAAGGCAGATACAACAGCACCCACATCAATGCCAATGCCCCCAGAAAACCGATCGGCGGCGCTTTTTGCCCGGCGGCCAGCAGGGTGATGGGAATGAACAGCCAAACCAGGCCGCCGGCAAAGCCGCGCAGGCCAAGCCAGAAGTAATACGGCAGCCGCAGCCCAACGACAAAGTCCCAAACGCCGTCGCGAGCGCGTGAGTAAGCGCCGCGTTCGAATAGCGACCGCAACGTCCTGATCGGCCGCGGCCAGAGGAAGTGCCGTAAACGTCCCCCGCGCCAACAAGCCCCCACGATGTGAATCACCGCTAGCGCCGTACACACCCAGAGCGCCGTCGACCAGCCGCGGGCCGCACGGCTGTCTGGGTCGATGAGCCGCGCCGAGGTGGCCAGCGTCGACACCAATCGCAGTGGCAACAGCACCAGCCACGCGCCAAACACCAGGCTGCCCAACCGTGACGCCTTGCGGACGCCGACAAAACCGTCGCGCAGCCGGCCCGTGCGGGCAATGCGCCCGCTCGCTTCCAGCAAATAGCCAAGGCTGAGCATCTGCAACAGCGGATACGTGGCCAGAAACGACAAGCCCACGATCAGGGCCGCCGCCCCAAACAGCCAATCGGCCATTGACCGAATCAGACGGGCCGCGCGGCGCAGAACACCAGGCGCCGCAGTTGGGTGAGCGGCCTCAACAATTTCGGCAACGGCAACTTCGACAACGACGCTCCCTGCCGTGGGCGGCAAATCCGCCAAGACGGCAGTTTCCAGCACCTCCGCGTCAAGCGGTGCCTCGTCAGCCAAAACAATACCAGCCGAAAACATTGGAAAAACGTGCCTAAGCGGTAAAGTCGACGTCAAACCCATCTTGCTCCGCCAGGTTGACTCGCCGTTACAGATCATACCTGACGCGCCGCCGTCAGGTGTCAAAAAAAATGCCGGCCGCCTGAGCACACCTGCCAGTGGCCGCTGCGGCCGTAAACTCGACCTCGCTCATCCACGCGCTCGGTCGCCGGGTAGGATGCGTCGGCTTTTCGGGCAGTGAGCGTTTCACCCGCGGTGGCAGTTCTGGCGGTCATTCGCAACAGACCTGAAGTAGGCGTTCTGCGGGGAGGGACGATTGTAAAGGCGTGGTGTAGGACTGCCGATTCTACCAACGGACGCGCCTGCGCCGCCCGGTCGGCGAACACCGATTGCACCGGCCGCCTGCGTTCACTTACTGACCCAGAAACCACTGAACCGCACCCGGCGATGCACGAGGTAAGTGGCCCGCTCGAATGGCAGGCCCGCCCTCAGTCAAAGCCGATTCAGCCCCCCGCCCGCGACCCGCCGCGTGGCTGGGGCCGAGCTGAAGCCGTCGCGGTTTCGTCGAGGAGTATCGTGGTATGCGTGGCGTGGCCCGAAAAGCCGCCTGGCTCGGTATCCAGGCCGTCGTGCTGGCGCTGTTCGCGCCGCGCGGAGCAACCGGCGACGATCTGCCGATGGGCAAGCTCGTGCGCCCGACCGCGACTGCACCTCAAGCTGCTTCGGCCGCGCTCGCCGCCCGGGCCCAACAGGGCGCGAAGACGGCCGCCAGGCGAGTGACCGACATTTTGCCGTTGCTCGATGCCGAACCCAGCATCGACGGACCGATTGATTTCCTGTTACCGGCTGCCTGGTTTGGGCCGCCGCCGATGCCGGCCCGTCGCTCCGCTCCGCAATCCATGCCCACCTACCGGCCGCAAGGTTATCTGCGGCCCCGCGAGGGCTACTTTCACCTGACCCAGGTGGCGCCCGAACAGCCCATGGCGCCGGCGATCAACCCTGAGCCGGCGGCGGGCATCACCCCCGAGCAACCTTTGGCGCTGTCGGTCGCGCGGGCGACGTTCGGCTTTGCCGGCCCCTCGAGCGTTCCGATGGTGCTGACACCCGAACGGGCCCAGTACGCCCAGTCGGTTTCACAGGTGGCCAGCGTTACCAATGAACGCGCTTTGTCGGTCACTGCCCGGCCCGACTTGGCGCAGGCCATCGCCGATGAAGTGCTGGCCGTACAAACCATGTGGCGATCGAGCATCTCCGAGGCGCCGTTCATCCGCGGCTTCAAAAATCGGCAGATCTACGCGCAGCTTGATGGGCAATACTTCGAGCCGGTGCGGTGGGACCTGGATACCGTGCTCAACAAAATCGACCCTGGCATCGTGCAAGACGTGATCGTGATCGAAGGCCCCTATGCAGCGCAGTACGGCCCGGGTTTCACCTTCATGGACATCGTCACGCGGCAAACGCCGCGCAACCAGCAGCCCCAATATCGCAGCAGCATGAGCTGGATACCCAACGGCCAGCAGTGGTACGGCCGCGAGACCATCAACGGCGGCACGCAGAACCTGGGCTACCGGCTGAGCTACGGCCACCGCAATGCCAACGACTACTTCGCCGGCAATGGCACAAAGATTCCCTCGCACTACAACACGGGCGACGTACTGGCCGAGCTCGGCTACAACCTGACGAGCCAGCAACGCGTCGAGCTGAGCTACCGCCGCAACGACATGAACCACACGGCGTATCCCGGCGAGTTCTTCGACGTCAGCTCGCTGGCGACCAACGCCTACAACGTGCGGTACATAGACGAAGACGTGACCAGGCCCTGGACGCGGCTGCTCGCTCAAGGCTGGTACAACCAGAACAATCTGGCCGGCAACACGTTTAACTCTACAAAGCAGCCCATCGTGAACTCCGTCGAGAAGGCGCTCACGGCGAGCTTTTATCCAAACTACGCCGCGCAATTCGGGGCCGACACGACCAACGCCGCTCTCAATCCCAACCTGGTGCCGATCGTCGGCTTTGCCGGCGGCACGGTGGGCAGCCTGATGTCGACCGGTGGACGCGTGGTGGCGCAGTTCGGCGAGCTGGACGAAGTGAGTTTGACCACGGGCGCCGACGTGCGCGTGATCAATCAGAGAGTGTCGGAATACTTCACCATCAATCCGTTTTTCAGCAACAACCTGAACGGCAATACGACCGTTCCACCGCTTCTCGTGCCGAATCCGCCGGCGCCGCCTGTGCCGCCCAGCATCAATTCGGTCTATCCATTTCAGTTTACTACCGGCATGCCGCGGGCGACTTCGACGAACCCGGGCGGCTTTGCCGAAATGACCTTGCCCTGGACCGGCTATTTCCGCAGCAAGGTGGGCGCACGCGCCGATTATGTCGACACCAACGCGTACTACAACACGGTGCCCATCAACGGCCCGCCCAACTCGGCCTACTACCCGCCCACCAGTGCCTTGCCGGCCGGCCCGCTGAACAAAGCAAACACCCTCTATTCGTTCTATTGGACCAACCAGCTCGACATCACGCAAAACTGGAACGCCGGCTTTTCGTTTGGCCAGGCGCAGCGCCCGCCTTCGCTCATCGACCGCTACGCCGACGGCATGTTTCTGGGCATCATCCAGAGCGGCTATCGACGCTTGATCGGCGATCCGAGCCTGAAGCCCGAACGCAATTGGCAAATCGACGCCCAGGTAAACGGCAACTATGAGCGCTGGCGCGGCTTTTTGCGAGGGTACAATTCCTGGGTCTTGAATTACATTACGTATAGCGCCAACAACGTCAAAGACCCGACGGGCGCGGTGCTGCTCAATACGCTCAACACGCCGCTGGCCGAACTGCGGGGATTTGAGGCGTTCAATAGCTTCGACCTCACGGACAACATTACGCCGTTCGCGTCGGCCCATTACGTGTACGGCATGGACCAGACCATCCACCAGCCGCTTACGCAGATTCCTCCGTTGCAAGGTTTTGCCGGTGTCCGTTTGCACGACGCCAACAAAGGCGCCCGCTGGGGCCTGGAAGTCTTCGCCACCATGACCCGCGAGCAGAACCGTCCGGGCGTGGTGCGCGTGACCAATCTGCCCGGCCAGTTCACGCAAATCGAGCAACGAGTAGGCGGCTGGACGACGGCCAACATGCGCGGCTATTGGAACGTGAGCGAAAACCTGCTGTGGTCGGGCGGCATCAACAACATCGGCGACCGCAACTACATCCAGTTCCTGAGCTTGCAGACGCCGCCTCTGCAGGTGCTCTCACCTGGCATCAGCCCGTACACGAGCCTGGAGTGGATCTACTAAACGGTAGGCGGTAGGCAGTAAACGGTAGACGGGGGACAGAGTCACACCGTGCAAGGCGTTACCGTTGAAACGGCGCACCAACGCGCACGCCGCGTGTGAACGAGTCCGACAATCAGGAATTGTCGCTGAAATATTCGTCTGAGGCCACAAAGCCGGCGATGAGGTCCTCGTTGCTTAGGCCCTGAGCGAACTGGTTGACCCAGTAGTCAATTCCTTGTTGATCGGGCAGCCGGTGCAGGTAGTGGTCGTAATCTCCCGCCACGCGGGTCCGCTCACGCTCCAAGCTGTGCGTAAAGGCAAATGCCACTTGCGCGTGTGTTTCGCCGTTGGCAAGTTGCGTCAACCAGAATTGTTTGCCGGTCGGGTCGGCGGGGCGCCCGAGCAGCTTCACATAGAGGGCATCGATCCACCCGGGATCGGTGCCGCCGCCTTGCGTGGCATAAAACTCCGCGGAAGCGATGAAACCCGCTTCGAGCTGTTCGTCGGTCAAACCGTTGCGCAATTGCGCGGTCCAATAGGTCAGGCCCGAGGCGTCTGGCGCGCGACCGAGGTACTTTTCATAAGCGGGCGTAATGACCTCGTTGGCATAGTACTCGTCGCTGTGGGTCAACGCGGCAGCGAAGGACTTGTGCGTAAGTCCGCTGGACAATTGACCGGACCAGGACGCGAGCGCCGCCGTGTCGGGAGCACGCCCCAAAATGTCCTCAAAGGCACTGTTGACGTATTGATCGAGCGCGCTGACTGAGACAGGCGGTGTGCCGCCTCCACCACCCGAGGTCGACCCGCCGCTCGTCAGGGCCACTGGCACGGGCGCCGGCCCGCCCGGTGGCGCCTGCAAGCTGGTGAGCACGGGATCGCTGGCAAGGGCCTGCTGGAAGATGCTGCCCAGCGACGATGGCGCCGCGAAACGGGCCGTGAGCCAAGTGACCACATCGATCCGGCCGCTCACCTGAATGACGGAACTGGCGTTGTTGATGTTGGTATTCGGTGTGAGCGTGACCGCGGCGCCGCCGCCGGCGTTGATGGTGGTGTTGCCGTTGCCGGTGGCCTGAATGAAGCTCACGCTGCCGTCGGAGTTGAATTGCGGACTGAATTCGGCAAACACAAAGTCGCTGCTGCTCGTTCCGGCGTTCAACAGGTCGCCCGTCGAGGCCGTGTCGCCGCCGCCAAAGATCACGTCCTGGCCGCTGCCGCCGCTCAACGTGTCGGCATTGATTCCGCCCATGATGATCGACGAGGCGTTGGTATCGTTGGCCAGATCGTTGCTGTCGACCGGCGAGCCGTACATGTACAGTGTCTGGATGTTCTGGATTTGGATCGGGTCGCTGCTGCCGAAGTTGCCGACGTGAGCATGGTACGTGAAACCGGTGGGCGTCTTGCTCTGCGAAGCGACGACGTTCAGCGTATTGTGATAGCCGCCCGGACTGACGCCGCCGTCCAACTTCAGTGTGGCGCTGAGCGGCAGATCGGTCGAGTCGGGCAAGAACAGGTTGAAGACGTCGTCGACGAGCTGGCTGCCGAACTGGTCACCCGCGTTCACCTCCACGGTGCCCACTTGATGATAGAGCACGAGTACGTTGAGCGGCGTGCCCGGCCGGCCTACGGCTTCATTGGTCACCACGTAGGTCTGCCCACGTCCCGAGTTTTGATCGTTCAGGTTCAGGTCCGTCACGGCGGTCACGTCGAGCATGCCGGCGATCTGGTCGATCTGGTTGTTGTTCCCGACGTTGATCGTGCCCGTGCCCTGACCCTTGACGACGACGGGCGTGGACGCCGCGGTACTGTGTACGTTGAAGACCAGATTGCCCCCGTTGCCCAATAGGAGGTTCACCGTCTTCAAACTTCCCTGATAGATGATGCCTTGGCCCATGCCGAAGCCGGTGATGGTGGTCGAGGTCATGTCGCCGCTCGCGCCGGCGTTGGTGTCGCCATTGTCGTAGACGTTGAGTACGTCGGTGGCGCCGCCGTTGACCACGAGTTTCCCGGCGAGGTTGGCCAATACACCGCCGGAATTCGGGGCCGACGAAGAGACGTTCACCTGGTCATTGCCGGAGCCGGCGTTGATCGTGGTCGTCGTATTGGCCGCCGTGGTTTGCACATTGAACGTATCGTTGCCCGCCCCGTCATTGACCGTGACGTTGGCCGCCTGAACGGTTCCGAAGAGGTTCACGGTGTCGGTGCCGGTGCCGCCTGCAATATTCACCGTGGCCGATTGAATGGCACCGGTAACGGTGATGACCGTGCCGGGCGTCGGATCGTTGTTGTTGTAGTCGCCTACCAGGGCCACGCTACCTTGGGCGGAGATGTTTCCGGCGACCGACAGATTATCGCCCGCGTCGAGTGAGACATTGCCATTGGTGGACGTCAACGTTCCGCCGGATTGGACGTTAAGATCGTCTCCTGCCACGCCCGGCACGTTCTCGGCGACAGTCACTGCGAGATTGCCGGTCGCTTTAACCGTTATGCCGTTCAAGATGCTGAACGGCCCGCCAGTGCTAATGGTGAGCGACTTGAGGGCGGCACCCGCGCCGACGTTGGCGTTGAACTGCGTCAGTCCAAAAGCGCCTGCGGTCCGCCCGCCGGTCGTATCGATGGTCAGCGCTTCTCCACCGTTTGCAGCAGCGTCCACAGTGGAGTTGAAAACGACGTTGCCGCTGTTGAGCGTCGTGAGTACGGTATCGGCAGCAAGCGTCACCGCGCCGTTGAAGATCTGCACGCCGTTGGTGACTACGGTCGGACTTGCCGCCGCAGTTCCTGCCACGTCGAAGGTAGTGGCGCCTGAAACGGTCAGGGTCGCCAGCGGATGTACGCCGCCTACGGCGTCGGTGCCGGTTCCATCCCCAAACGTCACAATGCCGCCGGTGGTAACCGTCACGTTCCTGGCTGCCGCGGCGTCGCTGTTCAGGCTGCCGTCGAAAGTGATGCCGCCGTTGGCAGTAGCGGTAAAAAGCGTGTCGGCGCCCAGGCTGACATTGTCGCCGTACGTCTGGCTGCCCGTCGTGCGGATTAAGCCGCCGATGATGGTCGTCGTTCCGGGCGGATCAATCGTCAGACTAGCGAGCGCCGTAGTGCTTCCGACCGGCGATGCGAAAATGGTCGTGCCGGCGGTATTGACGGTGAGTGCCGAGCCGCCATCGACCGTGTTCGCGAACAGCACGTTGCCGCTGCTCGTCGAGATGAGTGTGTTGCTCGCAGCAGTTAGCGTAACCGGATCGTTAAAGGTTTGCGCGCCGGTCGTCGTAACGTTGCCGTTGAGCTGCGTCAGTCCGCCGGCGTCGGTAGTCAGGCTGGCCGCTTGCACGTTGCTGTTGAATCGGGTGACGCCGCCGCTGTTGGCCACCAGTGGTCCAAGCGTGCCGTTGGCTCCGCCGCCCACCGCACCTTGGAAAGTGATGGCGCCGGAACCGGAGCTAACGGTCAAGGTAGTGTTCTGACTCGCCGTGTTGCCCGCATTGGCGGCGCTATTGACCGTATTGCCAAACAGCACGGCGCCGCCGGCCGTCATTATCTGGATACTGGCGGCATTGAGCCGTAAAGGTTCCTGGTAGGTTTGACTGCCCGTAGTTGTTACGTCGCCACCGATGGTCGCGCCGCCGCTCCCATCGAGCGTCAGACTGGCAAGACTGGTCAACGGCGCGATGCCGACCACTGTATCGAAAGTCGTGCTTGTAGCACTGGTCACGTGCAGAACGCGCGCGCCGCTAACGGTGCTATAGAAATGGATGTTGGCGCCGATCAGCACCTCATCGCTGGTCAAAATAACCGACTGGTGGTAGAGCTGATCGCCCGTGGTGCTCAGCGACCCGCCGTTCATCGTGGTGGTGCCCGTGCCGTCGAGTGTCAGACCTGTCAAGTTCGTGAGCGGAGCCGTGCCGACGGCGGCGTCGAAGGTGGTGCCCGCGGCGCTTGTCACGTGCAGGGCCTGAGCGCCGCTGAGGGTGCTGTAGAAGTGGACGTTGGCGCCGGTCAAGGCTTCGTCCTTGGTCAAGAGGACGGCCTGGTGGTAGAGTTGGTCGCCCGTCGTGGTGACCGAGCCGCCGTTGAGGGTAGTCGTGCCCGTGCCGTCGAGTGTCAGGGTGGTCAGATTCGTAAGCGGGGCCGTGCCGACGGCAGCGTCGAACTGCGTACCGGTGGCGCTAGTCACGTGGAGCGCCTGGGCGCCGCTGACGGTGTTAAAGAAATGGACGTTGGCGCCCGACAGGATTTGGCCGCTGGCGAGTACGACGGCCTCATGGTAAAGCTGAGCGCCCGTGGTCGTGACAGAGCCGCCGGCCAGCGTCGTCGTGCCGCTGCCGTTGACCGCCAAGCTGGCCAACGCCGTTGTCGGCGTGGAGCCCAGGCTGCCATCGAACTTGACGTCGCCTGAGCCGGCGGTCACCACCAGGGCCTGCGCGCCCTGGCTCGTGCCGTTGACGGTGCTGAAGAACTCGATCGTGGCGCCGGCCGACGCGCCCGCGTTAGTCGAGTCGAGCAGGTAGCTCGTCAGC
>DASSFG010000079.1:0-7040 GCA_035694685.1 Pirellulales bacterium | reverse complement strand
AGCGAGACGAACTCGCCCTCGCGCACCGTCAAGCTGACGCGACCGAGCGCGGATATCGCCCCGCGGTAAGTCATGCTCACGTCGTCGAGCAAGACGAGCGCCGACGTAGCCTGAGTGGCAGCATTCATGCGATCTTCTGGGCAAACGGTTATCGTAGGTCAGGCTTTCCAGCCTGACGCGCGTCAGGCTGGAAAGCCTGACCTACGGGCCGGTTTCCTTGCGGTAAACCGCGCCTTGATTGACGAGTTGAAAGCCAAGTTTTTCATAAAGCTTCAGCGCCGGCTGATTGCCTTGCATGGTCTGCACCTGGACCAAGCCGTAGCCCTGCGAGGCGAGCTGCCGCATCACGTCGCCCAAGAGATAGGTGGCCATGCCCTGGCGGCGGACAGCGTTATCGACTTCCAGGGCGGCGATGCCCGCGGCACGCACGCCCCAGCCCGCCGACAGCGGCTCGAGCGACCACGCGCCGGCCCTGGCCACGACGCGGCCCAAGTCACGCAGGCTCAGTTGGTAGTGGGTTTGCTCCAAACCGCTCCAGGCACACGCTTCCCACCAGTTGGCCGCCGGCGGGTCGAGAACGGCCTCGATCGCCGACCGGCGGCGTATCTGGAGTTGTTCCCGGTCGACTGGAGGTCGGTAGCCGGCGAGTGGACGCTCCAGTACGTAGACGCGGTCAATCTCGCGGTAACCGTGCGACCGGAAAAGCCGCTGTTCCGCGCCGTCGGTATCGAGCACGCCGGGAAGCTCACTGCCGCCGTAAAGGCCCAAATAAAATCCGTTTAAAGGGGCGATGCCACCGCCGTAGATCACTTGGGCGCCTCGCTCGCGCAGGTAGGCTTCGCTGCGGATCAAGAGCGCCGTGCCCACCCCCTGCCGGCGATACTCCGTCTCGACCATCACCAGGCAGGTACTACCATATTGGGTCGACAGTCGCTGGCCGGTCTCACTCGGCCCAAAGGCGGCATGGGCGAAGCCGATCGGGCGGTCGTCGTCGACGGCCACGATCAAGCCGGCATTGTCGAAATAAGGCTTCGCCAACACAAACTGCTCGAAGAGGGTTGCCGACATCGAGTGGATGCGGCCGTGCTCGGCAGGCTGGCTGCGCCAGATGGCGGCCAGAGCGGGGGGGTCGCTATTGCGGAATGCACGGTAGCTAATCAAAGTCCGCCCTCCATTTCGATCAGCACGTCGTCTCCGGCCACACGCGTCTTAAAACATCGCTGCACAACCGACTTTGCCGACCGGTGCCGGCCCGTAACAACGTCGAACTGCCAGCCATGCCAGGGGCAAGACACGGTCGTTCCCTCGAGACAACCCTTCGCCAGTGGCCCGCCCTGGTGCGGACACACGCCATCGATCGCATAAAAAGCGCCGTCTACGTTAAACAAAGCGACGATCTGTCCTTCCACCACGCATTCCAGCCCTTCGCCGGGCGGGCAATCACCAGCGGTTGCGATACGAATCCAACGACTCATCGCCCTTAAATATAGGAGAATCGGCAGAAACGGCAAAACCCGCTCTCCGCCCGTCGCGGCAGCCATACAAAATCGCTCGGCCGCGTCTGTTACCATACCCAAGGATGAGTTAGGTTTGGGTACTGTTTGTGCGGCATGCGCAAAGAAGGATTTCGAGGCCGATAAATGATCGGATTCGTATTGGGCTTGTTGTTTGGCGGAGCGATCGCCGGCGGCTCATTCTACGCCATCTACTTGTTCAATCACGCCGAGAAGGCGTCGGCTGCGCAAGCAAAAGCAGTTTCCGGTCGGGCGGCAGTTCCAGCCAGGTCACGGCCACAGCCCGAACACCCGCCGAGCGGGCCACCCCCCTCGTCTGCCGCCGCGAGCGGTGACGGCGACAAGCAAAAGGCGTTGATGGCCTCCGAGCAGCCGACGAATGCCGCACCCTCGCCGAACAACGTCGCAACGCAATCGCAATGGCTGGGTGAAATGAGCCAGCGGATCGAGGGCGAGATCGGCAGCCATTCGTTCCGCATCGAGGAGATCAGCGCCAGTTTGCGCAGCGCCAGGGAGGGCGAGCCCGACATGGTGCTCGACGCGGCTTCGCGCATCATGCTGGCCAATCAACAGTTGCAGGCCGAATTAGCGGCCGCGCGGGCAGAAATCGACGAGCACCGCGCCAAGGTCAAGGAATTGTCGGAAGAGGCCCGCACCGACATCCTGACCGGCTTGGCAAACCGGCGGGCGTTTACTGAAGACCTGGAGCGGCGCTTCGAGCAATGGCGCCGCCACAAGGTGCCGCTCAGCTTGATCATGCTCGACATCGACCACTTCAAGAGCATCAACGATCGTTTTACCCACGCTGGCGGCGACACCGCGCTGCGACACATCGGAGAGGTCTTGCGAGGCGCTCTGCGGCAAATGGACATCGCGGCCAGGTATGGTGGCGAAGAATTTGCCCTCATCTTGCCGGGCACCAAGCTGCCCGATGCGATCAACGTTGCCGAACGCCTGCGGGCGACGATTGCCGCCAAGGGCTTTGAATATGACGATCTCGTCGTGCCGATCACGGGCAGCCTTGGCTTGGCCACGGCCGACGCCAGCGACACGGCTGCGACGCTCATCGAGCGGGCCGACCAGGCCCTTTACGCTGCGAAGCAAGGTGGCCGCAACCGCGCCTACGTACACGACGGCGACGTCCACGTGCCCATCGAGGCCGACAAGGCCCTGGTGCGGCATCCCTTCCGCGATTTGCAGCACATCGCCCCGTACAAGCTGGGCGGCGAGTTGCCGACCGCAGCCGATTTCTTCCCTGTTCAATGCTACGATCTTTCCACCAAGGGCATTTCGTTCCTGGCCTCGTCGCCGCCTGATTTCCAGGCATTGATCATTCGCTTGGGCAACCCGCCGAGCGCTCGCTACATGATTTCGAGCATCGCCAACGTGGCGCCGATGATGGTCGGCGACGAGAAGCAATATCGCGTCGGCTGCACCTTCGTCTCGCGGCTCGACCCCGAAGAAATCTCCCCGTCAACGGCAGATGAAGCGGCGCCCAGCGAGCCGCAGTTCGTCGGCGCGTAGCCTATGGAGTGCGGCGATTCATCGCCGCTTTGGCTTGCGGCGGAGCCGCTTTCTTTGATGTCTCTGTCGGCGACCACGAACCGGCAAGGCAAAAGAAAGGTCGCTCCGCGGAAAAAGCGGCGTATTGACGAAGCATACCGCGATGGTTGGTCGCAAAACGCGAAAGTCCTTCCCTCTTTTCAACTGGGAGTGGTGCAACCTGGACCAATAGTAGAGCGCCCGCTGGCGAAACCCGCCGTAGGCAAGCAACTGCATTTCGACGTTGAACTGCCGACCGGTTTCATCGCGGGCTTTTATATCCAACACCGACGTTTTATCGTCCGGCGTTTCCCTGTCGTTGAAAGGGTTCAGTAGCTCGAGACTGGCGATGTGTTGTCCGGCGGTGGGCTGCAACACGGCATCGAGCAAGCTGATCAGCGCGGGCTTGCTTTCTTCGCGGCCGAACACGTGCTTGAAGGCATAATCGACCTTCGGGTCAACCTTTGTTTTCATGCTCAAATCATAACCCGACGGCCGCGCGGTTTGAACGGGGGCCACAAGACGAGCCGCAGTTCGTCGGTGCGTAGGGTGAGCAGACTATGGAGTGCGGCGATTTATCGCCGCTTTGGTTTGCGGCGGAGCCGCTTTCTTTGATGTCTCTGTCGGCGACCACGAACCGGCAAGGCAACAGAAAGGTCGCTCCGCGACAAAAGCGGCGATGAATCGCCGCACTCCAAAAGGTGGGGCCGGCGAAGCGCAAGCTCGCTTGTCCCACCCTACGTCAGCTCACCAATGGGTTGGCCGTCGTTGTCGACGATGTAACGGGGGCGGCCGCGGTTGTCGAGATAGGTGGCGTCGAGAGGGACGCCCAGGTAACGATAGAGGGTCGCGGCGAGGTCGCCGGGCGTGACGGGACGCTCGCGGATGTAACCGCCGTCGCTTTCGGTGGCGCCGATCACTTGCCCGTGCCGCATTCCGCCGCCGGCCAGGCACATCGACATGACGGCGGGCCAATGATTTCGCCCGTCGGTGCTTCCCTGCGTGCCCATTTGCGGCGTGCGGCCGAATTCACCCATCGCCAGCACCAACACATCGTCGAGCAAACCTCGCTCGCCGAGATCGCTGACTAGCGTCGTCAGTAAATGATCGAACAGCGGCAACAGTGGCCCCAGGCCCTTGCTGATGCCGCCGTAGGGAGGAATGTTGTCGCCGTGAGTGTCCCACGTGCCCGAAGCGGTGTGATAGCTGAGGTCGATGGTGACGAACCGCACGCCCGCCTCCACCAGCCGCCGCGCCAGCAACGCCTGCTGGCACCAGAGGTGCTTGCCATAGCGGTCGCGCGATGGCTGCGGCTCCCGTGAGATGTCGAACGCTTCCTGCGCCCGGCGTCCGATGACCATTTCGATCGCCTGGCGGCGATAGCTTTCAAGGGCTTCCATCGAGCCGTCGCGGTCGAGGTCGCGGCGCAGGCGGTCGAAGTCTTCGAGCAACGTGCGGCGGTCGTGCAAGCGCTCGTGAGTCAGCCCGGCGGGCAACTGAAACAGATCGGCGCCCGTCTCGCGGCCCGTATCGCCGCCTACCAGGTCGTAGACGGGCAGCCGCGCCGCCTGCTCGGCCACGAACGGATCGTAGCGTTTGCCGAGATAGCCGGCGAAGGGGATGTGCGACCGCGACTTCATGAACACCACGTAGGGCGGCACCGTGGGGTTCGCGCCGCCGCAGAACTTCGACACGATCGAGCCGATGGCCGGGTACTTGTCGCCTTCGGGATTGACGCGCGGCGCCGCGGCCGAGTTGCCCGTCTGAAAGACGGCGTTCGGCTCGTGATTGCTGTGCCGCGCGTCGACCGAGCGGATGATCGTGAACCTGTCGAGCATCGAGGCCTGCTTCGGCAAATGCTCGCAGATTTGCACGCCCGGCAACTTGGTTTGAATGGTGGCGAACGGCCCGCGATTTTGATACGGCCGATCGGGCTTGGGATCCCACGTGTCGATATGGCTGGGGCCGCCCGCCATCCACAATAAGATGACGCTCTTGGCTCGCGGCGACGCCTTGCCCGAGGCAACGGCGGCCGATTCGCTGCGCAACAATTCACCCAGACCAAGGCCGGCGACGCCCGCGAAGCCGGCCTTGAGCATGTTGCGGCGACTGGCCACAACGAGCCCTTCTGGCTGGGCGCCGAAGTAATTCTGAAAGGCGTGCCGTTGGTGTAACGAGCGTCGACAAAACCCCTGGGGCATTTTCCGATTCTCCTGGAAACCGCCTCTTTGTATCGCCTGGGCAATGTTAACGATAGCAGAATTGGGTGCGGCGCAAAAGAACAGCCACCGAACCAGACCGCCCGCGGCCATGACCCGCAGCCAGGCCGGCGGCGCGCATGACACTGCTTATGCTGCCCGTGCGACGCGCTCGCGTTCGACCGTCTGGCCGTCGCTCGACACTTCTGGTTGAAGGGCCTCGGGCAAAGCCACCGTTTCCGGCTTGCGAAACTGCATGGCCAGGTTGTAGGCCAGGGGTCCGTAGGACAACTGGTAGTCGGCGGCCATCGCGGTGAACCAAAGCGGATTCCACAACCTCGACAAGATGCGAGGCGGAAAGCACAGCGCCAGGTAGCTTAAGGCATAGCCCAGCGACCCTCGCCGCGCGTGCCGGACTGCTTTCATGCGGTCGGCCACCAGGTTCTCCAGGTCGGACATCGAAAAGTGATGATGGCGTTGGCCCGTGGCGTTGTGTCCGCGGATCCACGTTTGCGGCCGGCAGCAGGCGCTGAGCACGGCGAACAGCCGAGGATGGTCAGCGGCCATGTTTTCCGGACTAAGCCAGGCCAGCGCCCCGCGATACGGCACCGTCACCGTCCAAGCGCCGCCGGGCCGCAGCACGCGATCGATCTCCGAGACGAGCGTTTCGCGGTCGGCAACGTGCTCCAACACGTCGAGCATGGTCACCGCGTCGAAACTCGCGTCGGCAAAGGGAAGCTGGCCGCCGTCGTAGTGCAAAAACGCCACGCGGCTGCTCTTCACGCGTTTGCGGGCGACTTCCAGCGCCACGCGGTCGACGTCGATGGCTACCACGCGCCGCGCTTTGCGGGCCAGGTGCCGAGTGTGATACCCGGCGCTGCAACCGATGTCGAGCAGTTCGGCGTTGGCCGGCAGCCAGGCCTTGGCAATCCGTCCGCGGTCGAGCGGGACCGGCAGCGAGGGCATGCCCAGGTAAAAGGCCCGCTTTTCCTTGTCCCTCTCGATGTTCTCCGTGGAGCGAGGCGGGATCGTAGTCGTTCTCAACTGGACGGATGAAGTCATGGAGTCTGCCAAGCGCGATTCGAACATCATTATGGTGCGAAAGTCTAAATACGGCCCCTGTTTACCGCAAGGCCAGTGTTCGTCGCCCAGACCACGCGAAAAGCCGAAAGTGCGCTGGGCGCACGAACCCACAGGCGGCCAAAATCATCCGCGATACGTCGAGAAGCATTCACCGGGATAACTAAAGGGGCCGGGTAATTAAAGGGGCCGGGTAATTAAAGGGGCCAGGTCTGGACAGGTCCATTTTTGGTCATGCGTCTTTCATCTTCGGGCGGCCGCGGGGGCGGAGGGTCGATTCTAGGCCGAGACGCGCGGCCGTGGCCCGAACCCAAGCCTCGCCGCCGTAGGGTTGTCCGCGCACCACGCTTCGGCGTATCGCCTCCAGTTCCGCTTCGCTCTGCGGTTGATTCACGGATTGTAGCCACGAACGTGGACGAGTAAGAGGCCAGTCGTTCAGGAGCTTCCGCTGTTCCGGCGTGCCGTTCCGGCGACGCCAAAGACTGCCGTAGCGCCAGTCTTCGGCGCGGCGAACCAGGTTTGCCCGCAGTGCGTTGCGCTCGACATACCGCACCACCTGATAAAAGTGCTCGTCGCCCTCGACGGGGAACGACTTGTAGCGTCCCTGATAAAGGTGACCGTAGCCGACCCGCGCGCGGTTGATTTGCCAGTTGCGAGCATGGGTGATCGTGAGCTTTTGCATAAAGGCGCCCAGATCGCCGTCATG
>DASSFG010000078.1:0-5587 GCA_035694685.1 Pirellulales bacterium | reverse complement strand
CCGGAAATGGTTTGGCAAAGAACCTTAGCATTTCGGTGCCATTGCCCGAAGTCCTTGCCGATTCAAGAAGTGCGAGAGCCGGGACTCGAACCCGGATGGGTTTCCCCACTGGATCCTAAGTCCAGCGCGTCTGCCAATTCCGCCACTCTCGCGTGAATTAAGAACTGCGGCGTCTTTCGCACAACTGCTTTGCTTTCAGCGGACACACCAGCGCGTGTGTAAGGTACGTTATAAACGTCACGCGAAGGCTATGGAAGTCAATGAGATTGGTCGACAATCGTCTTCTCCGGCGGGCTGACTAAAGCAGCCCCGGTGTTGCGATCTCTCATTGAGCAGCGTTTCACGGCACGCTACCGGGAGGCCAGCGGCGAAGAAACTTTGAGCGGACTTCTCCGGCTGGCGCAACGCATCGGGCCTCAGTAAGCGACGCGCATTCGTTGCCTCGTTTAACCGCAGGCGGGTACCCTCTGGGTGCGGTTAAACGATGGTACGGGCCACCGTTAATCATTCAGCGGCTGCGTGCTGCGCAGATAGGCGAACAGGTCGCGCACGTCTTGCTCACCGAGCTTATCCAGCAATCCCTCGGGCATGAGCGATTTACGCAACGGGACCATCTCGTCAATCTCGTCCTGCGCCAGCGAGATGGTTTGCCCGTCGGCGCCGCGCAATACGATCACCTGATTGTCGCGATCGACGAGAAAGCCGCTCACCACGCGGCCGTCGTCCGTGACCGCCTGGTACGTTTCAAACCCCTCGCGCACTTCGGCGCTGGGATTCACAATGTTCACGAGCATGTTCGCCACGTCGTCCCGTTTGTAACTTGTCAGGTTGGGACCGATCTGGCCGCCCTGTTCGAAGAGCGTGTGGCACTTGCCACAATTGGCGGTAAACAGCTTCTTACCGCTGTAAGGCGTGCCCGGTCCGTTGCGAATGGCGTCGGTCAGGCGGGCAATCTGTTCCTGCATTTGCCCGGTCGTGGCGCCCTCGATATTGCCGAAGTGTTTCTGCACCAGTTCGGCAATCCGGGGCTCACGGTGAACGGTGAGCTTGCGGGCGACCTCGCGGGAGATGGTGGCGGCGTCGACCTGTTTGGCATCGAGGGCCTCAAGCAGGGCCAGCGTCCACGCTTTGCGGCTGGCCAGCAGGCTTTGCGCCACGCTCCGCACGTCTTCGGTCCAGCTTGGAAAGCCAGCCAAAACGTCGGCGGCAATTTCCGGCGAGTCGTATTTTTCCAGGGCGGCCAAGGCAGCGACGCGAAGGCCGTCGTCGGAGGTCGTTCGCAGCACCTCCAGCAGAACGGGGACTGACTTCGGCTGCCGTACTTCGCCGAAGATCTGGATGTATTGCAGGCGTTTGCTCGTGTCGGCCTTGGCATCGGCCACGACGGCCAGCGCTTCGGCCACCGCCTCGGGCTTGCCCTGCCGTAGCGAAAGCGTCAGAGATTGGCCGCCGAGTTTACTCATCGCCTCGACCAGTTCGTCGGGCAGGCCCGACAAGGGCCGACCCTGAAAGGCCTCTTCAAAGCCGCTCATCAGCGCCTTGCGCTCGCCGTCGCCTGGCGCGAGGTTCAACAGCTTGGCGCACGTCACCAGATCCTTACGGCTGCCAGTGGCGGCAAAGCGCCGCATCAACCGGTGCAGAATGTGCTTGTTGACGATCGGAAGCCGCCAGACGGCGGCATCGCTGAACAGGCTGACGACGGCGTCGCGATCGCCGGCCGCCTTCGACTCAATCGCCCACCAAAGCAAGAGCGGCAAGTGCACGTCTTCGAGATCCTCGTCGCGGGCCAGCAAGCCGCGCACAATCGACAGACATTGTGCCGCCGGCAATCGCCGCGCGGAACAGGCGAGCTGACTACGCACTTCGACGTCCGGTTCCGATTGAGCGAGCTGCGACAAGCGCGAGGCCAACTCGGGCAAAAGCGTGCCCGAGTCGCCCAGGAGACGCACCGTCCAGGCACGCACATACGGATTGACGTGACTCAAGCCGGTCATGGCGACGGCGTCGTTGAATCCGCCGGAGGCATTCAGGCCCCATAGGCATTCGAGGCCGAACTGTTGAGCATCGTTTTCCAGCGACTTCCGCAGCTCCGGCACGATCGCGGCGTCTTTTCGATCGGCCAACAGCCGCAGCGCCGTGCGGCGAAACCATTTGTTCGGGTGCTTGAGCTGTGTCACCAGTTCCTGGCTGCTGAGCTTGGCCAGGCCGAAGGGCTTTAGCTGCCGGGCGTCTTTTGCCCGCAGGCGATAGATGCGGCCGGTGGATGTATCGATCTTTCCTTCGTGGTGCCGCAAATGGGCGATCTGCGCTTCGTACATGTCGCACACATAGATGGCCCCGTCGGGACCGACGGTGATGTTGACCGGCCGAAACCAGTCGTCGCTCGACGTGATGGCATGACCCACGTCTTCGGTCTTGAAGGTCGAGCCGTCGGCGAGCAGCTTGCTCATCACCACGTGGCTTTGCAGCGGCGCGACGCCGAACAGCCGTCTTTCATACTCGGCCGGCAACGCGGCCCCCTCATAAATGATGAAGGCGTGCGTGAACCGCGGCACCGCCGCATGTTTCATCGCCGGGAAGTAGCCGAAGGTATACGGATTGGAAAGCGGCCCGTGCTTGCTGAATCCCTTTTGAAAGTAGCCGCCCTGCACGTAGTGAAAGCCGCGGGTGTCGCCGCCGTTGTGGCCCGAATAGATGCGGCCGACCGAGTCGATTTCCAGCCCGAAGGCGTTGCCGCCGCCTTCCGCGAAAATTTCGTACTTCCGCTGCTCGGGATGATAACGCCAGACGAGCTGACCCATCGAGTGGACCGGCTTCTTGTCAATGCCCGGCCGCACCACGTCGCCGCTGACGGTGCTTCCCTGGCAGGCGTAGAGCCAGCCGTCGGGGCCCCAGCGCAGGTTGTTGGCGCAGGAGTGGGTATCTTCCAAGCCAAAACCTTGCAGGTGAACTTCGGGATCGCCATCGGGCACGTCGTCGCCGTCGCGGTCGGCATAGAACAGCAGGTACGGCGGATTGAGCACCCACACGCCGCCGCGTCCGCGGGCGAAGCTGGTGACGATGTTCAGCCCTTCGAGGAACGTCTTCTGCTTGTCGAACTTGCCGTCGCCGTCGCTGTCTTCGTGGATAGTGATTTTGTCGAGGCCGCGAAAGTGATTCGGCGGCGGGGGCGGCACCTTGTCGTAGGTTGCCCGCAAGAACTTATCCTCACTGAGAATCTTCAGGCCCGCCGGGTAGGGATATTGAAGGTACTGGACTACCCACAACCGGCCGCGCTCGTCGAAGTCAATGAACAGGGGCTGGCGAACGTCTGGCTCGGTGAGCACCTGTTCGACCACGAGGTTGTCGGGCGTTTTCAGGGCCGCCAGCGCCTCGGCCGGCGGCTTGGCGGCCTGTTCGGTGCCGGTAGCGGCCCACGACCAAGCTGCAGGGCAGACGACCATTGAAACCAGGGACAGATACTGCGCGTACCGCAAAGTCCGTGAAACAAGCATGGAAAAACCGGGGGGAATCAGGCGGGAGGTTGCGGCCAACATGCGTCATGTCGGGCCGGTTGGATGCTTCCAGGTTACAAAAGAGTGAGGCGAGTGTCGAGGTTCTAGAACACATCCAGCATCTGCTGGCCACCGTGCTCCGGTTTCCCATTGAGCTTCTGTTGCTTAGCATCTACCACCCAGTCAAGCAGTTCCAGCGGCACCTGGCCGGCGAGCACGGGAAAGTCGTCGGGCACTTCCCCGACGTCGATCGTGCAGTCGCGGCCCTGAATCGTCAGCCGCACGGCTCGGTACATGGTCATTGGAACGGTTCCGCCAATGCCGCGCGCCTGACGGACGCGTAAGGGCTGCAAGCCGAGAGAGGCAATCATTCGCTGGGGAAGTAACAGCGTCGTGGCACCGGTATCGACGAGAGCGTCGGTCACTTCCACCCTTCGGACCTGATCGCCGGCCAGGTGGCCTTGTTCCGCCGCGAACAGGTCGGCCAGGTTTTCGATCTTGGCCGAGACGAGCACTTTGCCCATTGATGTCTGCATGTCATTCAATCCTGATGAGCTCAATTGGCATTACCGACCCCCTATCAAAGATGATGTCACTATTTTACCAGCGGCGCAGCGTCGCTGACACCTCGAAGCGTAAAACAGCTCCCAGCATCTGCTGACCTTCTGACCAACCCACCTGCCCGCAATTTGACGATTCTGTTTCTCGCGTGGTAAGCTCCAACTAACCGAAACGACGCCTGCGTGGCTGACCACTTCCCCATTTCGTTCGGCATTGAAGGCCCTATGGCGAGTGATGTTCGAGCAGTTTCGACGGCGCTTGCGGCCGATAAGACGGCGCCGCTCGCGTCTGCCCCGCCGCGACCGCGCCGCTGGCTGCAATTCAGCATACGCACCATGTTGTTGCTGACCGGAGCGGCGGCGGTGCTGATGAGTGTGCTGGGCGTGCCCTTGTTCCGCTTGCGACGGGAACAACTTGCCGTCGAACGGCTGGAAGAGAGCGGAGCTCGCCTCACGTCAGAGGCCGCTCGCGGAATGATTGCCTGGGCGGCCGCAAAATTCTTTGGACCGGAGGCCGCAATGCACGTCACCAAAGTCGACCTTGCTTGGCAGCCGGTTGACGATGATCTCGCTTTGCACCTGGGGCATCTGGAGCACCTAACGACGTTGAACGTCAACGGCGCCGCGATTACCGACCGAGGCCTGGCACGGCTCGGTGGCTGCCGGAGTCTTGAGCGGCTGGAGATGCACGGCGCGCCGATCACCGACGCGGGACTGGACCATCTGGCAACGCTCACGGCCCTGGAGATCGTCGATTTCAGCAACACCAAGATCACCGGCACCAATCTGGGGCCGTTCCTGCACCTGCCCGCCCTGGAGGTGTTGAACCTCAACGGCACGCCGCTGACGGACGCTGCGCAGCCGGTACTCGTTCGCATGCAGCACTTGCGTTGGCTTGGTGTCTCGCACACGCGCCTCAGCGAGGCCGCGCGCGACGCCCTGGCGGCCGCCCTTCCCACCACCGCCATCGACGACTGAGCGCGTCGCCATTCTCTGGAGTGCGGCGATTCATCGCCGCTTTCCGCGGTCGCGGAGCGACCTTTCTTTTTGTGTAGTCGTCGAGCGCGAATCCTTAGCCCAGGCCACGGTCGTAGGCGTCTTGCTCGCGCTGATAGAGGGCCAACGTCGATTCGAACGTCTCGCCCGAGATCTGCCAGGCAGGATTTTCTTCGGTGTAGGCGTTGGCATGCGAGACGAACACCCGGTGCAGAAACTTGAACAGGTGCCGCGGCACGCGCAAGGTCCGCAAGGCGTCGATCAAGCGGCGTTCGCTCACCGATTCCTGAAACAGCGATCGTAACGACGGCGCATGGCCGTTCTTGGCGCAAGCCTGCAACCGGGCATTGGCAATGTCGTAAAGCGCTTCGCCCGTCCAGCCCAGCGAGGGCACCAGGTTCTGTTTGTCGAGCCGGGCACGCTGGTAAAAATCGCGGTCTTCGCGGTCAGCAAAGTACGATAGCTCGATCGGCAGCAGCAGCTTGAAACCGATGCCCGGATGCTTGAGAAATTTGTTGTCGAGCATGGGCCAGAGCA
>DASSFG010000077.1:0-17010 GCA_035694685.1 Pirellulales bacterium | reverse complement strand
GCTCTTGGGCGGCGGCCCAAGCGTCGTCGGCGCTGGTGACCGGGCGACCCTCCGGCACAGGCACGCCGGCCGTGCGCAGCAACGCCCGCGTGAGGTCTTTGTCCTGGGCGATCTCTTCGGCCACGGCGCTGGTGCGATCGGTCTCGGCGGCCCAGATGCGGCGCTGCCGCTTGCCATAGCCAAGCTGCACCAGGTTGCCGTCGTTCAATCGCCGCGTGGGAATGCCGCGCGCCTTGGCCGCATCGGCGATGGCCCGTGTGCTTGGCCCCAGACGCAGACTTTGATTCAGATCGCGCAGGCGCGCGATCTCGGCCTTCATGTCAAATGGCCGATCGTAGACCGCGGCCAGGCACAACTCGCGGGCGGTGCGGAGGGCGGCTTCGGCAAACGTTTCTTCTTCGTATTCGATGACAACCTTATAGACACCCTCGACGGCGGTTTCGCGCGCCCGGCCAAAACCCGCGGCCGCGCCGGCCAGCGATTGCAACTCCAGCGTTACGTGCTCCAGAATGTGGGCTTGGTACGTACCCCGCCGTAGCCGTTCGAAGAAGCCGCCCCGTTCGCCGATGCTGCAACGATGTTCGATCATCGTGGGCAGCCAGCTCATCAGGCGGTCGTTGAAGCCGGGCAATTCGTTCGACGGCGAGTCTTTCAACTCGCCCAGGTCGACCCAGGCTTCCAGCACCGGAAAGTTTGCCCAGATGTTTGGACCACGCAAAACCAGAATCTTCTGTATTTCCATGCCTCTTCGCTCAAGGTTGCCCAAAGGGCCTGTAAAGGAATTATGGCTTGCGTCCCGTCGCAAGCAGGTAGATACTGCCTCGGTCTACGCGGCGAACGACGCCGCTGTTTGATGGTAAGTAAAAAAGTGTGACCCGCTCGTTGTTTTCAGGTTGAAGGCGCGTGCTACAACCTTTGTCGCCGGCGAGGCGGACCGAGGCCGTTCTCTGGCAAATCATCGGTGGCCAACCCGGCCGACATGATCCTCCTGATGCGAACGACCGCGCATACCGTCGGAACCGGAAATGCAGGCGGCGTGCCAGCCGCGCTCTCGGGCAAGTTACGTCGTTGCCGACGCGAGAATGCTTCGTGCAGCTCTCCATCGAATCCTGAATCGGCCATTCCACGGCCGCCAGCCCAGAAAGACGCCAATCTCACTTAGATCGGCTGCTGGTTGATTTCAGGTCGAGCTTTCGTCTCTTCGCGCAGTTTGGCGGTCACTATCATACATGAGATGCCGCCCGAGGCCAAATCGTTACCAGCCCGGACGCTCATTTTTCTCTCGACCGCCGAGGATCTTCCGACCGACCGCAATCTGTATAGAATTAGGGCGGATTCTTCACAAACCGCAAATGTCCCCGCCTTGCCCGGCAGCGGAAGTCATTAAGGGCATTGGAGATAACGAACTTGGCGGACAGCAGAGACCAGCTCGGACAACTGCCCAAGCAATGGCAGCGGGAAGTCCGGCGACAGCTTGATCCGGGCGAAACCCTGTTGGCGTGGTTCGAGCCCGACCTTGACACTCGGCTGAGGTACTCCCGCAGTTTGGTGTTGGTGACCGACCGTCGCATACTTACCAGCGAAGCTGCCGATGAGCGCAACGCCGACCAGCTCGAGCGGTTGCCGTGGCGATCCTGGCCGCTCGATAGTGTTACCAGCCTGGGCGCCGCTCCTCAAGCCGGCGTGGGCACCTTGGAGCTGCTTGCCACGGGCGAGCGATTGGCTCACTGGCATTATACGATTGGCCGATCGTCGAATGCCGACCGCCTCGTGCAGCAATTCGCCGCCTTTCGACACAGCGCACTCACCGGCCGCGACGGTGGCCGGTCGCGTGAGGAACCGCGCAAAAGCTGCTGCCCCGATTGCGGCGCGGAGTTGCCCGCCGAGTCGCTCGATTGTCCCTTCTGTGCGGCGGGAAAGACGTCGCGGCCGGCGCGCTCGTTGTTTCGCCTATTGCGGTTTGCACGGCCGCACGGCCGTACGGTCGCCTGGGGGTTTACACTCACCTTGGCCGGCACCGCGGCGGGGCAGATTCCGCCCTACCTCACCATGCCGCTGGTCGACCGTGTGTTGATACCCTTCCAGACCGGCGAGAACGTCTCGTTTGGTATCGTCAAATGGTATTTGGCCGCGTTGTTCCTGGCGGCCGTCCTTGCTTGGGCATTTAACTGGGCACGCACCTACGTGCTGGCGTGGGTCTTTGAGCGCATCGCGGCCGACCTGCGCACTTACACCTA
Organism: Pirellulales bacterium; assembly: GCA_035694685.1. Classification (GTDB taxonomy): domain Bacteria; phylum Planctomycetota; class Planctomycetia; order Pirellulales; family JAICIG01; genus DASSFG01. The sequence goes on along the minus strand of DASSFG010000077.1, from coordinate 14,773 downwards.
CGGGCACTTGCAACGCCTCTCGCTCGAATACTTCGGCGGCCAGCGCACCGGCGACTTGATGGCCCGCGTGAGCACCGACACCGAACGCATCTGCGACTTTCTCTCGTTGAACCTGCTCGATTTTGGCACCGACCTGATCATGATGACCATGACGGCGTCGATCTTGTTCTACATCAACCCCTGGCTCGCGATCGACACGCTCGTGCCGTTTCCCTTTCTGGGCTGGATGATCCTGCACGTGCGCGAACGCCTGCGCAAAGGATTCCTGGAAGCCGGCCGCGTGTGGGGCGACATGACCAGCGTGCTGGCCGACACCATACCGGGCATACGCGTCGTAAAGGCGTTTGCCCAGGAGCAACGCGAGATCGAGCGGTTCCGTCACAGCAACGACCAAGTGCTGGCGGCGAACGATCGCGTGAACCGCGTGTGGTCGTTTTTCGGGCCGGCGGTCACCTTATCGACCGAGGTCGGGCTGCTGGTGATCTGGGCCTTCGGTGCGTGGATGATCTCGAAAGGCCAGATCAAGGTTGGCGTGCTTACGGCGTTCACCGCTTACATGGCCCGCTTTTATGCTCGGCTCGACTCGATGAGCCGCATGGTGGCCGCCGTACAACGAGCCGCCGCCAGCGCACAGCGCATCTTCGAGATCCTCGACCAGGTTCCAAGCGTGCGCGAACCGGAAAACCCGGTGGACGCCAGCCGATTGCAAGGCGAAATCGAGCTGCGGCACGTTGGTTTCCAGTACGGCAACCGAGAGGTGCTGTCGAACGTGAATCTGATCATCCGGCCGGGCGAAATGATCGGGCTGGTCGGCCCGAGCGGCTCGGGTAAAAGCACGCTCGTGAACCTCGTCTGTCGGTTTTACGACGTCAACGAAGGAGCTGTGCTGGTTGACGGCCAAGACATCCGCGGCTTCGCCCTGGAAGAATACCGCCGTCATATCGGCATCGTGTTGCAAGAACCGTTTCTGTTTTACGGCACGATTGCCGAAAACATCGCCTACGGACGCCCCGACGCCAGCCATGCCGAAATCATCGCCGCCGCGCGTGCCGCCCGCGCCCACGAGTTCATCTTGCGTTTGCCCGACGGCTATGACTCGATCGTCGGCGAGCGCGGCCAGAAGCTTTCGGGCGGGGAGCGGCAACGCATTTCGATTGCCCGGGCCTTGCTGATCGACCCGAAGATCCTGATCCTCGACGAGGCCACCTCCGCGGTCGACACCGAGACGGAGCGCGAGATTCAACTAGCGCTCGACAACCTGATTCGCGGACGTACGACGATCGCCATTGCCCACCGTCTGAGCACGCTGCGCCGCGCCGACCGCATCGTAGTGCTCGAACACGGCAAGATCGTAGAGATCGGCCAGCACGACGATCTCCTCGAACGACAAGGCGCTTACGCCCGACTGCACCGCGCCCAGCTCGAGTTGGCAGGGGAACTTTAAAGAATGGCGGGCGGCAATTGCGGCAATTGTGGCGACGCAGCCTCGCTCCGGCGTTGGCCGCAGAATATGATTGATGGGGACCAGTTGAGAGGACGCCATGCAAATGCTTCAAGTCGTGAAACAAGCGGGGCCTGATCGCGTCATTCACTTGTCGATACCGGTTGATGAAGCCGAGCAAAACTACCGGCTCACCGTCACGATCGAACCCGAAAAAGCGCCCGCCGAAATTGCGACGGCGGACGCGTGGCCGCAGGAGTTCCTGGACCGGGTCGTGGGAGCGTGGGAGGGCGAGTTCGAGGTCGGCTACGAGGGCGACTTCGAAAAGCGCGAGGAACCTTGAGCGTCTACTTGCTCGACACGAACACCTGCGTCGAGGTGCTGCGCAATCGGAATCAAAATGTAGTCCGGCGGTTTGCGGCTACGGCGCCCAACGACGTACGACTCTGTTCCGTGGTCAAACGTGAGCTATTTTATGGTGCTCGCAAAGGACCGCGAGCAACGGCCAACCTTGCGACGCTCGCCGTCTTCTTTGCCTCATTGATCAGTCTGCCGTTCGACGATGCGGCGGCGGATGTTTACGGCACGATCCGTGCGGACCTGGAAAAACGTGGCATGCCGATTGGTCCCAACGACACCATGATCGCAGCTATCGCGCTGACGCATGGACTGACTGTGGCAACCCATAACACGAACGAGTTTTGCAGAGTGCCAGGACTACAGGTCGAGGACTGGACTCTGCCATGATGACCGAGATCGAGCACTCGCCCGCCGCCTGAGCACGCTGGGCCGTGCCGATCGCATCGTGGTGCTCGAACACGGCAAAATCGTGGAGATCGGCCAGCACGACGATCTCTTCGAGCAACAAGGCGCCTACGCCCGCCTGCACCGCGGCCAGCTAGAACTGGCAGGGGAGCTTTGAAGAATCCTCGGATCAGGACGAACTGCCCTTCCGCGGCTTCCTGGTGCGTCCTTTCGTGGGCTTGGCGGCTTTCGGCGGGTCGAAGCTGAGTTGCACGTTCAGTTTGTTGCTCAGGGGGGGCGCCTGTTCGGCGTTCTTCGGGTCGTCGCTCCGCTTGACGATTGTCAAGGTGACCTTGCCACGCCCTTGAAATTGCCCCGACGGCCAAGAGATGCCGAATTGCTCGTTGACCGTGCTCGTGAACGGAACGTTCGCGCCGCCCGGCTGGTTGGTGAGCATCTGCGCTCGCGTGGCAAGGTTTTCCAATGCAGGCACGTCGGCCAGCGCCAGCGCAGGGTTCACCGCGAAGCGCAGATAATCTTCACTAGCTGGCACCATCGGCTTTTCCGTCCAGAGAAAGAACGGCAGGTTGGCGGCGAACGTGATCTTGGCGTCTTTTTGTTTGTTGTCGGGAATCGGCCAACCGAGATCCTTGGTGGCGATTGAGAGCGGAGGCGCCGCCGCCTGGACCGTCTTCTGTCCGTAGGCGAATTGCAGCGTCACTCGCAACTCGGGCTGTTTGGCAGGAACGTAAAAAGCCATCGCAACCGGCGTTTCGGCCGTAAGCACTTTCACCTGCCGATTGCCGCCGCCGGCAAACCGCACTTCGATGCCTGCGCCGCTGGGCAATTTCGCCGCGAACGACTCCTTTTCGGGCCGCCGCGCCAGACAGGGATAAATCGCCTTTCCTTCGTCATCGACCACGCCAATACCCAGGCCCCAGGCATCGTGCAGGTGCCGTTCGTCCAAGGGAGGCAGTTGCTGCGGCGGCTGCAGCGTGGGCATAAAATCGAACTCTTGCGGCGCGTCGGTAACTTTCAATAGGCCGCGAAACTCGACCATCACGCAGCCAAACCAGGCCACCTTGCGCTCGTCGCCCGCACGTACTTCCGGAACAATTGCCACGCTTTCAATCGTCAAGTTCGGCGGCTCGGCGGCAGTTGTCGGAGATTCGCCCACGGCAAACAGAAAGAGGCCCACAAGGCAACGGATGCACGATGGAAAACTCATTTACCGCCTCCGAGAATCTTAAATAATAAATGTCACCAGAATCAGACCACTCTTGTCGGACCTCATTGTTTTCCGCTGACCTTGATGCGGATGATGTTGCTTAGGGGCGTGCTGACGAGTTTTGGCTTGCCCGCATCAATGCTGTCATGGCTGAAATAGGCGTAGACATCCGCGCCGCGCAGGTCGCCGTCGAGCGATTCCGTCCGTTCGGTTTCGCCCTCCTTGGCTCCGACGTCCAGCTTGACCGCCTGGCCGCGGAGCAGACGGGCCGTTTTGCTCACGATGAACAGGCTCAGGTTGATGGCGTCCTGCTTCGGTTCGCCGGGCGGCGCTTGATCGGCGGCGACTTGCCAACGCAATCGCAGCGTGAGCTTGCCCCCTTCAATCTTCACCGGTTCGTCGGTCGTCGGCCAGATGGTAAACCGTTTGCCGGCACGGCGCTTTTCGCCATTGACCTCAACGTCGTTCACATTCGACCACGACTTTCCCTTTTTGGGCGGGCCTTGCGAGATATTTTCCTTTTCCTCTGGTGTCGGCTCGGCGCCCTGCTGTTTGGCGGCGGGAGTCGACTTCTCAACAGCAGGCTCCGTTTGGGCCGTCGTCAAATCTTGGACGTATTGCCGGTCGGCCTCGCTCAACTGTTCGAGCGGCAGAGAGATGGTTTTTCCGTCGGTCTTTTTCAGCCGCACGCGGCCGTCCTTGAGTTCCAAGAATTTGGCGACCGTGCGGTGCTTGCCCGTCACGTCGAGCCAGGTGCGATTTTTTGCGGCCCCGGCGGCCTCAGCGGAAACTCGGGCACAAGCACAGACGCAGATACCAAGAGCCACCACAAACAAGCAACGTGACATGACATTTCTCCAAGACCCGTGGTAGGTTCGATTCGCGGTAGACCGATCACCGCAATAAATGCCCCGATCCAAAGCCGAGTTGGTCGACGAGTGCCTGGTGTCGCCATGCCTTTATCCTCAAAGTAAGTGCCTGCCGCGGTGTTGTCATTTCTTGTTCTTCGCCTTTGGCCGGCTGCCGGGGCGCTGGGGAACAAGTTGCGTTACGTCCCAAAGCTTGACGTTGCCATCCCAGCCGGCGGTGGCGAGCTGGCGAGCGTCGGGCGAAAGGGCCAGCGAAGTAACGCCGCCCGCGGGAGTTATGGGTTTGCCGTTCAATATGATGTTGCGGTTGTTGCCGCCGGAGTGGGCCAACTGCGAACCAACTTGCCTCTCCGCCGCCAGATCCCAGCTTCGCAACTGGCCGTCGCGGCTGCCTGCCAGCAGCACCGCCGATTTTGGCAAGAAGGCCGCGCACTGCCCGCCGTTCTCGAAGCCATCGAGCGGGCCGATTTCTTCATTGCCGAGCCAGTTCCAGGCCCGGATCTTCTTACCGGCGGCGGCCAGCCGCTTGCCGTCGAAGGAAAAGGTCGAGGCGCGAAAATCGTCGGCGGCGTCGCCCAGCGAGCGGCGCAGCTTACCCGTGCTCAGGTCCCAGACGTGAACGCGCGGGTCTTCGCAGCCAATGACTGCCAGGTACGGGCCTTTCGGAGAAAAAGCCAGTGCTCGCATGCCGCCCGACTCGACCGCCTGCCAGTAGGTGCGTTGCTTGCCCGTGAGCATGTCAAAGATGACCACGAACGGGTAGTCGGTGCCCACCGAGGCAACACTCAAGCCATCGCGCGAGACGGCGATCGACTCGTACAGTCCGTCGCCGAAGCCGACGTTTTTGTCCACGCGAGTCGCCTTATGCTCGGTGATTTTGCCCGTGCGTCCGTTCCAGGTATTCAGGCTGCCGCGAGTGCCCCAGGCCAGTGTCATGCCGTCGGGCGTGAAGGCGACCGACGAGCAGTGCCCCAGTTCCTCCCGCCACCGCTCGGTGAGCAACAGGCGGTAGCGATACAGGCCCAGGTTATAGTTCGCCAGCTCCGTTGTACGGGAGTTCAATGTAGTAATGTCCAAGAGCATCTTGCCGGTCTTGGCGTCCCAGAGCCGCATGCCGGCCGGTCCCTTCGGCTTAACGTCGCCGTTGGTAGCCAGCACGTTACCATCGGGCGAGAAGCAGACCAATGTTGGCTGCGTGCTCGACTCGTGGGCGCTGATGGTCAGACGTTGCTGCGCTTGCACCGCGGCGACGGCCAGAGCCAGCAGTGCGATGGAGATGGCGGTGCTACAACGATAGCACGGTGCTGATCCAGATGGCAATGCCCTTCTTTTCGTTATTGTAAAACGATATTTCATTGGCGCGCCTTGACATTGCGACTTGTCTTTCCCTTGCTTCGCGGCCGAAGCAGCGGGCCTCGATAATGTTCAGCTTTCTGCCGCCAGGAACTTAATGATCGCCGGCCCCGAGGTGTGGGAAATGCCGCACCGAAAAAATCGCAGAAGGCAGGAATTCGGACATAGCGCCCGCCAGTCGTCAAGGCAACGGTGGGCGAAGAGCACGGCCGGTGAAACATCCGCTGGCTCGGAGCACTAGCTCGGATTTATTCACCGGCCCGTAGCCGACTTCGTGAGAAGTCGGGCCGTGGCATCGAGTTACGGCCAGAATTCTTACGAATTGTGCTACGCACATCGCGCCGATGCTGCGAGGGCCGACGAACCATCCGGGCTAGGCGATCTTGGCAAAAAACTCGTCCGAGGCCATCATCGCGGCCCAAATATTCTGATCCGACAGACCGCCATCCAAGAGCGAGGCCAAAACTTCTAGTCCGGCGGTATCGGCAGGCCTGTCGAGGAAGTCGAGATCGTCAATGAAGGGGACGGAGCCCTTGGGTTTACGATCTGTTTGGGGCCGAGAATACGCCGTTGAAAACGGCGGCCAGCTTACCAGGATAATTGGTCAGAGCAATGTGACAATCTTTTTTGCCCCATTTTTGCGGAAGGCCGCTCAACGTGCCGGCAAGTTCTCCGGATTGAGACGACGGACATCGCCCGGCTGGTCGGCTAAGGTAATCGAAATCGGATTACCGCTCTGATCGGTTCGCGTGTCTTGACAGTACATTGCCGCATGACCGGTACGTCCCAAGTCCACCGATAGCGACCGACCACGATCATCCGTGATCCGCTGGAGCAATTCCTCGACCGTCGATTTTTCGTCGGGCAGCTTATCGAAATAAACGGTGAGCGAGATATTGTCGCGGCGGCCATCAATTGAGGCCCCTGCACCGGCCAGGTACTGCTGCGTGCCCGTCATCCGCCACCGAGCGTGAAATCTCAGGCCGTCGATGTCGATTATTCCCGCTCCGCTTTCAGTAAAGTTGCGCGTTCGCTGTTCTTCCATCGAGAATCTCGGTGTGTCCTGAACAGATCGGAACCGGCCTATTTTAGCGGCGGCAGGAGGCAATGTGCAACTGCCGGCGGAAAGATTCGCGCCCAATTGCCACAAGCCGGCGGTTCGCCTGGGCGGGTACTCAAAGAAAAAGCGCGCCGGGCGCTTGACGCAATTGGCCCGCATCTGCTAGTGTGCTAGTACGATAGTACACATCAGGGTCGGACGCATGTTCCTTTCCATCGATCACCAGAATGGGCTGGCGATTTACGACCAGATCGTCCGTCAGATCAAATTTGCCGTGGCGTGCGGCGCGCTGCGCAAGGGCGAGTTGGTGCCGTCGGTGCGCGAGCTGGCCCGCGAGCTGGCTGTCAATCCGAATACCGTCGCTCGGGCCTATCGCGAGCTGCAAAGCGAGGGCGTGCTCGCTCCGGTGCGCGGCACGGGCATGGAGGTGGCCGAAGGCGCCGAGCGCCGCTGCCGCAGTCAGCGATTGGAACTGATTCGTGCCCGGCTCAGGCAGGTGCTCAGCGAGGCAATTCAAAGTCAGCTTGAAGCGGACGAGCTGCGCGCCCTGGTCGAGCAGGAATTGGCGGCGGCCGAAAAACAGGTCGAAAAACGACGCGAGAAGCAAAGGGTCTAAATATGGAGCCAGTGATTCAGCTCAAGAACGTTGTTAAACGCTTCGGCCGCCAGGCGGCACTGGCCGACGTCTCGTTCGAAGTGCCGCCGGGCGTGGTCTTCGCCTTGTTGGGCGAGAACGGCGCCGGCAAGACGACGGCCATCAAACTGCTGCTGGGGCTGGAAGAGCCAACCTCCGGCAAGGCGCGCGTGCTCGGCCTCGATAGTCGGCGGGACGGGCTGGAAATCCGTCGCCGCGTAGGCTACGTGCCCGAACGGCCAATGCTCTACGAATGGATGACGGTGGCCGAAATCGGCTGGTTTACGGCGGGCTTTTACGATGCCGCTTACCTGCCGCGTTACGAGGCGCTGGTGGCCCAATACCATTTGCCGGTGGAGCGGAAGATCAAGCAGCTCTCCAAAGGGATGCGGGGCAAAGTGGCCCTCTCGTTGGCCTTGGCCAGCGAACCGGCGCTGTTGGTGCTCGATGAACCGACATCAGGCCTCGATACGCTGGTGCGGCGTGAGTTTTTGGAGAGCATGGTCGATATGGCGGCGGCCGGCAGGACGGTGCTCTTGTCGAGCCATCAGATCGGCGAAGTCGAGCGTGTGGCCGACTACGTGGCCATTCTCAGCCAGGGCAAACTCTTGCTGGTGGAGCGGCTCGATACGCTCAAGCAGCAGGTCCGCGAGTTGACGGTCACGCTCGCCGACGATGCCGCTGCGCCGCCTAACGTGTGCGGTGAATTGCTGCGCCGCCGACATCGGGCCCGGCAATGGCAGTTGCTGGTGCGGTACCTGGCCGATGAGCATGTTGAGGCATTGCGCGCGCACGAAGCGGTGTCGTCGGTCGAAGTGCGAGTTCCTTCGCTGGAAGAGATCTTCGTCTGCTACTTGCAATCGCCGCCCGTTGTACAAGGAACGGCGATGGAGGAGGCGCCCGTGCCATGAATGCCATCCTGCGTTTGGTCTGGAAGGAATATCGCGCGCTGCGCAGCTTTTGGCTGGCGTTGGCCGTGTTTGGCCTGGCTTGCGATGCGTCGATCTTCGCCTTCGTCGGCCAGCCGCAGGAGCGGTTGCCGGGGCTGCTCGCCTTTGCCGGGGTGTTGCCCGCCGGATTTGCGTTAGGGGCGGGGGCAATCTTGTTTGCCTTGGAGCGCGAAGAAGCGACGCGCGATTTTCTGCGATACCTGCCGGTTACATCACCGCGATTGTTCACGAGCAAGGTGACGACGGCCATGCTCGGCACGCTGCTGTTGGGCCTGTTACTGGCCGCGGTGACGCTCAGCGACGTGCGGAAAGTGCTGACAGGTCGCACGGTCGCCGCTGACATGTTTACCGGGGCGGCCGATGCCGCTGTCGTGTACGTCGTGATGGTCGTGCAGGCGATGGGGTGGTCGGTGTTCTTTTCGTTGCGATCGGCGCGGCCGCTGCTTGCGGCGCTGTTGGGCGCGCTAGGGGCGGTTTCGTGTATCGGGTTGACGCACTTTTCCGCGGAGCGGCTTGGTTTTGACAGACCGCAATGGTCCTGGACACTGCCTGTGCTGCACCTGACCGCCGCGGCGGCCATTTGGTCCGCGAACGTGTGGTTGGGCAGCCGTTGGTTGCACGGCCGCCGCGTGATCGAGCGCGAGCCGTGGGCCGACGTCGGCAGGTTTTCGGCATACAGGCGCCTCGTATGGCAAGAGTGGCGTAGCTCCTGGCGCATGCTGACGGCGATTGTCATCCTGGGACTGCTTGTTCCCTTGCTGTTGTGGCTGGCGTTCATCCCCACGACGGTCTTGGGGCTTGCGTTATTGGGCGGGTGCAGCTTTTTGGCCGATCAAGAGGGGCGCCAGTTCCGCTTTTTTGCCGAGCGCGGCGTGGCGCCGCGTCAGATCTGGATTGCCCGCGAGCTGTTCTGGGGCGGGGCAGCCGTGGCGCTGGCCCTGCTGTTGTTCGCCGAATATTGGCTGGCGCTGCTCGTCGTGGGACTCGCTGACCCCGAGGCCCGAAGATTATTCGACGCGCTTGGTTGGGTCTTCCAACCTGGGGGTTATTTGGTCTGGGTCGGTTTGGCGTTCGCCGCCGGACAGCTTTGTTCCATGTTTTTCCGCAGCGGCGTGCTGGCGGCCACGCTGAGCGTCGTGCTTGCGGGGGTGCTGGCCGCTTGGGCCGCGCTCATGCACAAACTACAGGTTCCACTCTGGTGGTCGGCCGCGCCGCTCATTGGCGCGATGCTCGCTGCCACGTGGCTCCGCTCGACCGGATGGGTGCTTCAGCGCAACAGTGTGCGAGCATGGCTGCCGGCTGTGGCGGTGCTGGCCCTCCCGGTCGCCGCGCTATTGGCCGGTGTTCCGGCTTACCGCGTTTGGGAAATTCCCCAGCCGACTCTTGCACTCGAGATGGCGAGATCGGCGCCGCCCAGCGAGGCAGCCAAGGCGGCGGTAACTCAGTTCCTTGCCGCCTGCCAATCGTTGACTTTGCCAAAGTCGGTTGAGCCGTCGCCGTGGAACAATCCCTACGACGCCACCCCAACCGCCGAAGAACAAACCTGGTTGACCGAAAACGCGCCGGCGCTAGATCGTGTGATCGAGGCGGTCGATCGGCTTTCCGACGATGCAGCGGTCGCCGTCAGTCCGCCGACGTCGCCGGTCGAATGGCGGATCCTGGCCGTCATGCTCGTGCGCTATGGCCAAACGGCGGAGGCCGACGGCAAGCTTGTCGACGCCTGGTGGCGGTACCAGGCGGTTTTCAAACTGGCCCGCTTCGTGCGCCGAGAGAATGGAGTGCCGGGAGAGATTCTGGGCGACGAATTGCAACAGTCGGCCGCGGTGCAATTGATCCGCTGGGGCGCGCACGAAGGGCAGACGACAGAGAAGTTACGCGCGGCGATCGACTCCCTGGGCCGTTCCGAGGCACAACTGCCTCCGCTCGCCGAGGTCGCGCTCATCGACTACCAGGAGGCGTTGGCGATGCTCGAAGACGTTCGGACGCATCCCGAGCAGTTCGGCGGGGATGCCGTGCTGGCCGCTCGCTGGACGCCTTGGGAATACACCCGCGTGCGACGGCTCTTGGCCTATATGGCCAGTTTGAATGTGTCCGACGCGCGCTACGCGGAGGCGGCGCTCAGCGACACTTCGGCAAAGGTTCCGTTTCTGCCTCGCGCAGGAGAATTTGCCGAGGTGCGGCGACTCTGGCAGACGACCACGTTCAGCCCGCTTACGGAAACGGCCCTCTACGCAGAGAACCGACGCCAGTTGGTCTGCTGCCTCCGCGCCGTCCAACTGGTGCTGGCCGCACAGGCGTGGCGACTGGACTACGACGCCTTGCCCGAAAAGCTGGGCGATCTCGCCCGTCCGTTTTTTGAGAAGCTGCCGGTCGATCCCTACGACAATCAGCCGTTCGACTGGTTGCCCTGGGGACTGAGGATTGCGGTGCGATCGCGGAACGCCGGCGAAATCCCGGCGGGCACGCCGCTGATCTACGGCCGGGGCAGCACGGCCGAATTCGTTGACCAGCGCGAGCGTACCCGGATGACACTCGAGCGACTGCGGCGTCGGTCGGCCGACGACCGCATCGTACGTGACACTCCGTCGCTCGCAGCGGGCGGAGTCGCCAGTGCGGCTGAAAGCACGCAGGGAGGCATGGCAGCAATGCCAGCCGTTCGTGCCGGGGGAGGGCCTATGGGGCCAGACACATCCGCAGCATCTGAACAAGGTGCGTCCGAGGTCGGCATGATGGCCGGGGCAGCGCCTGTCGCGCCGGACGCGCCCCAGTACGTTGAACAACTCGATGGTCTGGCATTTCCGATTCCTTGACCTCTTCCCGCCGTTTATCCACGCGTAATGAACCGGTTGGCCTGGATGGCCGCCGGACTGAATTCGGCGAACAACTGCTCGACCAGGCCGCGGGTGCTGTCGGCGGCGCTCAACAGGCGCGCGGTCCACAGCGAGCGTGGAATGCCGAGCGAATCGAAAGAGTCGATCCCCAAGCAGCCGAGCACCGCCGAGCCAATTTGAGAGTTAAGATCGTGGTTGGCGCTCGCCACCGGCGGCAAGCTCCCGCAGCCCGACTTGAGCGATGCTAACATGATTGCCAACGCCCCGCCATCGCCGCGCCAAGCGCATTGGCCGGCAAAGTCGCGGGCGAACTCACGGGCCAGCCCGGCGTCAAAGGCAAATTCGGAGACGTCGTCATGGACAAGCAAATGACTGCCAAGCAAATGGCCGAGGAGCATGTCCGTCCAGCGTTCCGAACGGCGCCGCCAGCGGTTCAATTCAGTCGCGTCGTCGCGGGCCACCTGCGGGCCGTGCACGAGCAACGACAGGGCGCGTCGCCGCGTCTCGAGATGGCCCAGATAAACGCTGCGCACGATCGGCGCAGCGTCGTCCGTTTTCCGCTGCCGATCGTGCAGCACGACCGTAGCGGTCCAGACGCGCGTCAGCACTTCGCTCAGAAGAATCTCATATAAGAGCGTTCTCGCATCGACGGCCGGTCCTGCTCGCCTAGTGTCCTTCTCCGTTGCTGCAGCCTCGTCGAAGTTTGTATCGCTGGAAAACTTTTTGATTGCTTGCGACCAGCGTTGTTGCCGGCATTTGGAGGCGGACCAATATTGGGCCACGTACTCAGGGGCGAACGTGGCATTGCTGTGGATCAACGCAGGCGCTCGAGCAGCAGCGATCGCCGCCAATTCAATCAGTTCGCCCAGTGTCATCATGCTGCCGTTGGTGGAAAGAAAGGGCCAGTGGTGCGTCGAGGGGGCCCGAGGGGACGGAGGCCCTCTCGACGCTCGAGCAGCGAATATCAGGCAAAGCCGATGCCGTAACGTCAAAGTCCGCCGCCTAGGGTTGATCTAACTGTTTGCGGGCCGCGAAGTAGCGCAGTCTAGTAAGCGACTTGAAACCCGGTCCCGGCTCCGGCAATGTTGCCGTTTGGCAACATCCTGCTTACCAATACGAACGGGCCGGATCGCCATGCGGCCTTCACGTGGGATAGCCTTCGTCGGGTTTTGTCAATTCTTGATTTTGGGTGACAGCGAGCCGTAGGGTGGGACAAGCGAGTTCCGGCCCACCAAAATCGCGATGGTGGGCCGGCGCTCGCTAAAGCGAGCTTGGCCCACCCTACTACTCCGCTATACGTCAGTGCCCAGCGCGGCCGGAGTACAATCGAAAAGCCGCGCAACGAGGTCCGGCGAGGGCGGACGTGTGAGAAGGCTGACGGTGATGCCGGAGATAAGCGACGCGGCGAGGCCCCAGAGAATCGGATCGACGCCGAGCAGGTAGTAGGGTCGAAAGTCCGTGGCCTGGCCGATACCCGGATCGTCGCCCAGAAAGCCGGCAATGTACAGGCTTACGATCGTCGTCGCCCCGCTGGCCATTGCCGCAAACGCGCCTTGGGCCGTCGCGCGACGCCAATAGCAGGCCATCGCCGCCGGAACGACGAAGCCGGCCGCCGCGCCGCTACCGCTGAAGACCACCAGCGCCTGCAGGTACGCCACCGGCCGCAGGTTGGCCACGAAGGCCACGGCGCCGACGAGAATCATCGCGGCATACGTGAGCCGTTTGATCTCGGACATCGAGGCTTGCGGACGCAAGAACCGCTGGTAAAGATCGCGCACCAGGCCCGAGGCAATCACGACCAAGAAAGAGCTGACGGTGGCCATCACCGCGCCAAAGGGCGCCGTCAGAATCAGTCCCGCCAGCAGCGGCCCGCCCGTGAGGTGCCGCGTGGTGTGTAAGGCCAGCCGTGGAATGATCTCGTCGGTTTTCGATAGCTCTGGGATCACGGCCCGGCCGCAGATGCAAATCACGATCAGCGGTAAATAGATGAGCATGTTGTAAACGGCCAGCAAAAAGATCGACTTGCGAATCGTGCCGCTGCTCTTGCTGGCCATGACGCGGACCATGCCGGCCGGCGAGCCCATGCCGGCATAGACCCACACAAAGAAAAACGACACCGCCAGACCCAACGGTAAAAATGTGCGACCGTCGGCGGAGTAACCCGTGGGCGAGAGAAAGGCGCGGCTGGTTTGTTCGGCGGCGACCCGCGAAGCATGCTCCAGTCCGCCCGCGGCCGTCAGCACCAAAGGCAAAAGGATCATCACGCCCACCAGCATCATCACGCTTTGGAAGAGGTCGGTCCAGACCGCCGCCAAAAAGCCGCCGATCACCGTATAGCCGACGACCGTGAGGGCGAAGATGGTCAGCCCCAGGTAATAGTAATAGTCCAAGTTGCCGGTCGTTTCTTCCAAGGCCAGCGCTCCGGAACCGGGCCACGCCACCTTCATCACGATCGCCCCGGCCTTGAACTGGGCCACCATCATGAAGCACATGAAAAACAGCACGAACACCAGCGTCAGCAGGCCCAGTGCGGGACTGGCGAAGCGCTCGCGAAACAGGTCGGGCAAGGTAATCGCGCCGGTGCGGCGCGAGAGTTGGGCCAGCCGTTTGCCCAGTATGGCAAAACCACTGATCGGTACGATCATGTAACTGGCGATCCATAGCGACAGCGACCAACCATGCGAATAGACGAACGAGGGGAAGCCCATGAACGTGCCGCCGCTTTGCACCGTCGCCGTAAGCGCCAGTGCCCACGCGCCCAGTCCGCGGTTACCTAAGAAATAGCCCCGCAAGAACGATCCCCGTTTGACGATGCGCTGCGCGACCGTGCCCAGCCACACCGAAGCGGCCACAAACACCAACAGCGCTACGAGCGTGCCGGCGCCCGACGTGCTTTCACTCATTGCCTGCCTCGTCCCCAGCGAACAGATCGCCTTCCGACTCGTCCAGCTCGGCGCCCAGGTCGGCGTCGGAGATGAAGTAAGCAAACGCGCCGGCGACGATCGTACAGACCGTCCAGGGCGCGACCACGCCGTACAACACCCAGTCGGGCACGCCCCCAATCAAGCGGATGGCCGCCGGATCGCGGTAGCCGTAAAAGTAGCAGTAGCCCACGGTGTACGACATCGCCGTCAACCATACCGCAAAAGCGGCTACGGCCTCGCGCCGCGAACTTCGGACGATGGGATCTTCCGGCATTGCGTTTTACACCTACGCACACGGATGGCGCTGTTTTTTCTTGTGCCGAAATCAATCTCACGGCTACAAGATGCGAAATCTCGTCTGCTGGTACCTTTTAAAATCGTGATCCAACGTCACAAGCTCAAAACCAGCCGCTTGCGCAAATGCAGCTAAGTAGGCATCGCTCCAGACGTTCGGCGTAAACGATTCCCGCTGGGTGTAGGCGCGCCATTTGTCCTCAATATCTGCCGGCTCTTCGGCATACGCAACCAGGGGGTCGGCGAGGATTTGGTCGTACATCAGCCATGCTTCCTTCAACGACACAGCATCTTCGTTGAGCACTTTCGGGTTCGTTGCTAATCGCAAAAACCCCTGTTGCGTCAACCTACAGAAATAAGACGTTTCCGACGAAGATTCAAACCAGCCGAGTGCGCTTGAATGGTGAACGTGGGCGTCGAAGGCCAGCGCGAGCCATAGATTAAC
>DASSFG010000076.1:0-2747 GCA_035694685.1 Pirellulales bacterium | reverse complement strand
GCGCGTGCTCAATCAGTGGGTGAGCACGGGCAACCTGTTCGAGGAAAACGACTGCTCCTACGCCAACAACAACTGCGTCGAGGCCTGGTCGCCGCGCAACACGTGGAGGCGCAATAAGGCCAATCACGGCAGTTATGGTTTTTGGCTCGGAGCCTCCGACCAAAATGTGCTCGTGGAAAACGAAGCGTCGTACAATGGCCTGTCCGATGGTTTTCATAATTCGCCGCACTTGCCCGACGCCGGGCATGCGGGCATCGTCTTCATGTTCGGCCCGTCGAGCCACACGGTGATCCGCGGCAACCGCTGCTTGGGCAACAACGGAGCGGGCATCGCCGCCATTGGCGATTTGCAGACAAAAGGCCAAAAGTGGCGCGCCTTTCACTGGATCGTCGAGCAGAACACGCTCGCAGACAACCGCTGGGGCATCTACCTGCGGCACGTCTGTATGTTCGACTTGGCCGCCAACCGGTTCGAGCGTAATTTGCTGGCCAATGTGGAGCGGGCCGAAAACACCATTGGCGTCGTCGAGCACGTAGACACGGCCGGCATCACCGTACCGCCGCGGGCCAAGCTGGCGGGTCCGAGTGTCGCTCACGTCGGCCAGCTCGTCGCCTTCGACGCCTCCGAGAGCCGTGACCCCAATGGCCGCGCCCTCACCTACCGTTGGCAAATCGGCCCCGATGAAGCCGGCAGCGCGCCGAAGATGGCGCACACGTTCCATGCCGCCGGTTTTTATCGCGTGGCGCTGACGGTGAACAACGGCCTGCTTTCCGACCTCGCCTGGCGCGATTTCTATGTCGTGGAAGACTTGCCCGAATTGGGCACGGAAGAGCAGGCGGCTGATGCCGAGCCAAGGGGCTGGACCTGGAACGACGTGGGATCGAAAGTCGCGTTTGCCAACGACGCAGCCACCCGGCTGATCGGCAAGGGCTCGCTGCGAGCGCACGTCGATCCCTACAGCGGCGGACGGGTGACGTTGCGGTTCACGTTGCCGGGCGATTCCGTTGGCTTGACCGGCAAGACGCGACTCGTCTTCTGGCTGAAGACGCGCAACGAAAACGTGCCCGCCTGGCAAGATCTCAATCCGCTCGTTGCTTTCATCGGACCCGACGGGGCACGGCTGCAATTGACGCCTGCCCGCGACTTTCTCAGCGCACCGACCGACAATGAGGCGCGCGAGGGCTGGACATATTTTGCCGTGCCGCTGGCCGGCAGTGCCGATTGGCAGCCATCGGGCGACAAGCCATCGGCGGTGAAGTCGTTTGAGTTTGGCTTCGACTCTTGGGGCGCGCCGCCATTGACCGTCTGGATCGATGGCCTCAGTTTGAAATAGGACTCGCCCGGCCGGTGCTTGTTCTCGACGCACTTCTTCACGAACCGCGGCCTGCCGCTTTGCTTCCGAACGAGATCGATCAAAGCCCCCACGGGTTTCGCTGAGAACCGCTTGGGTGTACGTGGCGACCAACTCACCGTTAGGGCACTACCAAGTGCGCATCAAGGTTGCGCGACCGGCTCGCGCTCGTAGGTGCGGCTCGCGGAACGCTGGCCCCGCGCGCCCGCCGGCCGCGCGCCGTCGGCCAGAGCGTTATCGAGCGCGATCTGGTACAGCTCCTGCCCGCGAGGCGTGGGATAATCGCCGGTGATGCAGGCCTGGCAGAGCTGGTCGGAATCGAGGCCGATGGCGCGGGCGATCGATTCGACGGGCAAATAACGCAGCGAATCGGCCCCCAGCTCCTCGGCCATCCGCGCTTGAGCCTCGTCGGTCAGTCGGCCGCCTTCCAGGAACTTCGGGGCGAACAACTCGTGGACCGTCGACATGTCGATTCCATAGAAACAAGGAGCGACAATCGGCGGGCACGCCACGCGCACGTGGATTTCGCGTGCGCGGCCGAAATCTCGAATGCGGTGCAACAGCGCCTTCATGGTGGTTGCCCGCACGATCGAGTCCTCCACCAAGAGCACCCGTTTGTCTTCGAGCACTTCGCGCAGCGGCGTGTATTTGCTCTCTACCTTGCGTTGGCGATTGTCGACGCCCTCAATAAAAGTGCGGCCCGTGTAGCGATTGCGAATCAGCCCTTCTAGCGACGGGATCCGCAGATGATACGCCATGGCGTCAGCCGCCGCCTTGCTGGTGTCGGGCACCGGCACCACGATGGTGTCTTCGTCGATCGGCACGTCTTCCAGCCGAGCCAACTCAGCGCCCAGCGCCTTTCGCGAGAGATAGACGCTGCGACCGTCCATCGTGCTGGCCACGCTGGAGAAGTAGACCCATTCAAAAAAGCAGTGGGCGCTGCGCGGACTGGGCGCGAACCGCTCCACCGTGAACCGGCCCTCGCTGATGGCGATTGCCTGTCCCGGCAAGAGCGACTTGATGTTTTCGGGCTTGAACCCCAGGTTGATCAGGGCGACGCTTTCGCTGGCCGCGGCGAACAGCGGCGCCTGCCAGGCATAGGCCAGCGGCTTGATGCCCAGCGGATCGCGGGCCACCAGCATATCGCCCAAGGCATTGAGAAAGACGAGGCTGTAGGCGCCGTCGAAACGCCGCGAAACGTTGCGCCACATTTCGATGAGGCCCGGCCGGCGGTCGCCCGACAACTCGCGGCTGATCTCGTGCAGAATGATCTCGGTGTCGTTGTCGCGAGCGAGGTGATTGTCTCCGTCGGCCAGCAGGTCTTGCCGCAACTGCTGGTAGTTGGCGAGTTGCCCGTTGAAGGCGAAGCTGAACCACTTGTGCTTTTGCAAGTGGT
>DASSFG010000075.1:0-18577 GCA_035694685.1 Pirellulales bacterium | reverse complement strand
CAGATTGAACGCTGCTTATGGCCCCAAAGCAAGCCATTTCGCGCAGGCCAGTCCCACCCTACTGGGATTGCCGCACGATGTTTTGAGGAGTACCAACGCACTGGCGATTTTTCGCGGCCTCACTAGACTGGCAGAAAGCCGGTTTGATTGAGCATCGTTTCTGGAATTTGCAAATGCCCTCCGTTCGTGACTTCGAAGGCCGCGTGGCGGCGCTGGTGTTTGGCGACGTAATGCTCGACCGCCGCATTGCCGGCGTGGTCGATCGAATTTCGCCGGAAGCCCCCGTGCCGGTGTTGAGTGTGCGCCAGGAACATTGCTGTCCCGGCGGCGCCGGCCACGTGGCGGCATCACTTGCCGGACTCGGCTGTCAGGTGACCGTTGCCGGCGTCATTGGTGAAGACGCCGACGGCCGCACGTTGCGCGATCTGCTGCGACAAAACCCAAATTTCAAAGACGAGCTGCTCGTCCTCGACGGCGCCACCACGGTCTGCAAAACGCGGCTGGTCGCGGGCACCCACCAGCAATTAGCGCGGCTCGACCGGGAGGGGCCGCGGCATTTGCTCGCGGAAGGCGCCGCGCGCATGACCGAACGGCTATTTGACCAGCTCGGCCGGCACGGTGTCGTGGTCATTGCCGATTACGACAAGGGAACGGTCAGCGAGGACCTGGCCCGTCGCTGGATTGCCAAATGTCGCGAGCTCGGCGTGCCGTGTCTCGTGGACGGCAAGAAACACGACTTCTCCGCCTACCGACAGGCGACGTTGCTGGCGCCGAACCAGTTGGAGGCGGAACGGGCGGTCGGCCGGCGAGTGAAAGGCGACGTCGAAATCGCCGAGCTGGCCCAACAACTGCGAGAGCGGCTCGAACTCGATTTTATGGTCATTACGCGCGGCGCGGATGGCTTGACCGTCGCCTCGGCTCAAACCGTCACGCACGTTCCCGCCGAAGCACGGGAGGTGGCCGATGTCACCGGCGCGGGTGATACCGTGGTGGCCGTGCTGGCGGCCTGCCTGGCGGCCGGTTGGGAAATGGAAGCGGCCTGCCGTTTGTCGGTATTGGCGGCCGGCATCGCGGTGAGCAAGCCAGGCACCTACGTCGTACACGCGGCCGAGCTCGATAGCGTGCATCGGGGCGTTTCACCTAAAGTGGTCGATTGGGCGGGGGCAAAAAAGCTGGTGCAAACCGCGCAGCAGCACGGCAAGAAAGTCGTCTTTACCAACGGCTGCTTCGACATCTTACACGCCGGCCATTTATCGTGCCTCGAGCGATCGCGCCTCCAGGGCGATCTGTTGGTGGTCGGACTGAATTCCGACTCGTCGGTGAGGGCCCTAAAAGGCCCTTCGCGCCCCGTGTTGTCGCAAGACCACCGGGCATCGTTGCTGGCCGGCCTGGCCTGCGTCGACGTGGTGGTCGTCTTCGACGAAGAGCGCCCAGAAGCGCTCGTGCGGCATCTCGCCCCCGACGTTTTGGTAAAGGGAAGCGATTATTCGCCCGAGCAAATTGCCGGCGCCGAGTTCGTGATCAGCCGCGGCGGCAAAGTCGTCACGCTGCCGCTGGTCCCCGGCCTGAGCACGACCGGCATCTTGGCCACACAGGTCTCCTCACCAGCGCCAGGTTCAGGGCCGCAAACCTAGTCCGGCCAGTGGAAAACCGACGCCGGAGTCTCGATCGGGTGCAGGGCGCGCTCTTCGTGGTACAACGATCACGCGACACGCGCGTCGCCTCGGTTGGCTTTTCGCTTGTATTGGTTCACCGTGAACTGGAATTTCAGGCGGTGGGGCTAGCGCACGCGGAAGCGCATCCTGCGAAGAATTTCGTGGCATCCTGCCATGAAGGTTTATCGCTTTGGCGCCAAAACCGGAGTGGGAAAGGAGCGGGGCGAAGGAGTGCTTCGCCCTCGGCTCCGGTTTCGGCTCCTGGAGCGGCGCTCGGGTCGCACCTCTGCGTTGCCCTATCCTCCGTCCAGGTCGTCTGACATCGTAGCGCGAGCGGAGCCATCAGGCAACCTCCCGCACGGCCCGTCTTGCCTGCTGTCGGCGTGCCCGGGCCTCCTCCAGCTTGCGGTCGCGTTCGTCGTGGATCACTTTCTCCAGGCCGTGGAGTTTGTCGGCCGGCGTGATGTACCTCAACGCGCTGTGCAGCCGCACCTGGTTGTACTCCTCCACGAAGGCGGTAATCCGCCGCCGCGCCTCCTCGACGTCCTCGGGACAAGCAGGACGAATGCACTCCCGCTTCAGGCTGCCGTGCCAGCGCTCCAGCTTGCCGTTGCTCTGCGGATAGTAGGGGCTCGTGCGGACGTGCGTCATGCCCATCAGCCGGATGTACTCCTTGAAATCACGGGCGATGAACTGCGGACCGTTGTCGCTGATGATCCGCGGCGTCTCGCCCGGGAACTTTTCCAAAGCCCGCTGCACGACGGTTTCCACCTCGCGCTCCTTCATCGTTTCGCGCAGCTCCCAATGCACGATGTAGCGGCTGTATCCGTCCAGCAGCGAACAGAGGAAGTAGAAGGTTCCCGCCACGTTGATGTGGGAAATGTCGATATGCCAATGCTGGTGCGGCCGCAACGGCTGCACGAAACCGGTCCCTTTCTTCGACGGGGCGAATCGCTGCCGATCGAGCCGGCCGGCCTGCTTCAAGACGCGGTACACGCTCGTCGGGGCGACGGCCACGATATCGTCGTCGAGCATCATAAAGGCCAGCCGCCGGTAGCCGTTGAGCGGGTGCCGGTCGTGATAATTGACGATGGCTTCTTTCTCCCAACCTTCCAGCCACCAATCACGCGGCACTTTGCCGTTGTGCTCGTTGGCCTTCCCATAGCGGTCCTTCCATTGATGGAACTTGCTCGTGCCGAGCGGCAACCAGCCGAGCAACCGGTTGGCCGTCAGCTCGGTACGCTCCGTCCAGTATTTGACGTAATCGACGATTTCGTCGCGGACGTCGTGGGGAACCCAAACTCCCTTTAGAGTTCCCCAAGCTCTTTTTTTAGCTGGACATGCGCCTCCATCAATTCAGCGACCACTTCGTTTTTCTTGGTCAGCTTGGCTTCCAGTTGTACGATCCTGAGGTCTTTGGCATCTTCCGCCCGTTTTGCCGATGCGGCCGCACCGTGCTGAAAGGCTTTTTCCGCCTGAGTGAGCACCTGCTCAATCCAAAGATGGATCTGCCGGGGTTGCGTACCGAGTTGCTCCGCCAAATCCGAGACAGGCATCTTGCCGAGCAAATGCTGGCGAACTGCCTCTGCCTTCTGGGCTGCGGTAAATGTGTGACGAGTCTTGTTGTCGGTCATCGAACTGTCCTCCAAGGGTTTATGCTAACCCCGCGGACCGACAATTCCAGTTTCATGAGAAGCAATACACTGTTCGTGGCAACTCATGCAACGAGTTGGATCGAGTTCCAATTTTTCATAGCAACCGAAGCGACGCGCACGTCGCATGCCGGCTGAATTCGCAACTAGCGGTCTGCATCTTGCTGGGCCATCGCGGAATGGATCAACCGCAAAGCGCGTTCAGGAATGGGGGCCCAGACGTGTAAGGCGGCGACGATCTCGCGCGCGCCGTGCTCAACCAGACGTAAGGCCTCGACGTCGAGCGGCGGTTCCTCCGGATGGGCCTGCTGCCATTCGAGCGTCTTGGCGATCCAGCCCGATGCGTCGGCGGCCATTTGCCGGTAATGGGTGATCGTTCGCCGGCGCATCACGGCGGGAAAGCGGCGCTTGCAACCGTGCGAGCAGAAGATGTTATCTGAGGCGACGATGGCAGGACGGCCGCCAATCGGCCGCAGACAACGATCGCAGCGCCTCCCCTGGCCGCTCATAGTTTGCCGGAATAAGTCCCGAAATCGTTGAACCAGTGTTTCTTGGCGAACCGGTAGAACCAGCTCTTTTCCGGGATCTCGTGCGCCGGGTCGTATTGCGACGGCCGCGGACGCATCGCTTCTAGCTCGGCCGCCGCTTGCTGCCGGGCGGTGGTGTCGCGGGCGGAATGTTTTTCCACCAGCGTCTTGAGCAGGTCGGGCCTTTCGAGCACGATGCAGCCGCGCGTGGCTGAAGCGGCCAGCTCGCGAAAGTCGTGCAAGAAGGCCGATTGCCGGAACGTTTCGCGCAACGGCCGCTCGTCGTGAATCGATTCCTTCGAGAATTGCACGATAGGGCAAGGCTCGATGTCGCCCCAAGGATTGACGTGATGGCTGATGCCGGTGGCCGCCGGGCAAAGGGCCTGCCCGCGATGGTCGTAATACGCGTCGATGATGCCGATCGGCTTTTTGGCCCGCATGTCGACCACAAATTGTCTGGCCCGGCGCTGCTGATCGGGCGTGAGCGAAAGCTGCGGGTTGGCATCGGGACCGACCGGCCGATAAACGTGGAACCAGCAATACATGACGCCCATCGCGATCAGCCGGTCGATCCAGCTCTCGTTGAGCAGGTCGTCGATGTTCGTTTGGCAGAGGCTGGTGCAGACGCCGGTGAGCAGTTTGTTGTCCAGGCAGTTTTGCAGGCCGGTCATCGTTTTGCTGAGTACGCCGAGTCGCCCGCGCCGCTGGTCGCTGACGATCTCGCTCCCTTCGACGCTCACCAGCGGCGTGACGTTGCCTAATCGCCGCAGCTCTTTGGCGACCTCGTCGGTGATCAGATGGCCGTTGGTGAAGACCTGGAAATAACAATCGGGATGGGCGGCAAGAATCTCGAGCAACTGGGGATGCATGAACGGCTCGCCGCCCAAGATGCCAAAGAAGCTGTTGCCCGCCGCCTTGGCCTGACCGATCAGGCGGTTCATGGCAGCCAACTCAATGGTCTGCTGCGGAGCCGCCACGTCGACCCAGCAGCCCTGGCAGCGCAAGTTGCAGCTATTGACGATCGACACGTAGAGAAACGGCGGGAAGAATTCGCCCTGCTTCCGCCGGCGCTTGAATTTCTGCACTGACCGCATGCCTTTGAAGCCCATGTTCCAAGCCAGCTTCCATACCAGCCGCTTGTCGGTCTCCCACAAGACGCGTTTGGCCATTTTCAGGTACATGTGCAAGCCAGATCGAGGTTAAAGGTCGGGACGATCAACAATTACGATATAGTAGCAACTTTCGCGGCCGTTTGCTGGCACAGCCGAGGGCGGCTGTGCCACATCGCCTTTTCCAGCAAAAGCCGGCGGGCGTTGATTCTTTTGCAGCCCTCCTGGTCACCGGCTTACCACCCTTTGCCCGTTTACTTTGTTTTAGGCCATCTTTCGAGTGCCGGAACTCTATTTGCTGCGAACCGCCACGGCCAGTTCTCGCTTTAACCGGGGAAGCACCTCACTTCATGGGACGCAAACTTATGTGGCTTCAGCACTCTTGGGATCAACGGTTGCACCAATGCGCACTGAAAACAGGAACCAAACGGCTCCAACGCCGCACGCAGAAACTCGAATCACTTGAAAACCGCTGCCTGCTTACCGGTTACATGCAAATGAACCTGGTCTCCGACCAGGCCGGCGCGGCGCTGCTGCACGACCCGAGCCTAATTGCCCCCTGGGGCGTTACCGTGGCTCCCGATGGCAACTTCTGGGTGGCCGATAGTGGCTCGAGCGTGGCCACGATCTATTCCGGCGATGTGAGTGGCCAACCCTTCACCAAGAACTCGCTGACCGTTCAAATACCGGGCGGCTTGCCCACCGGCGAGGTCGCCAACACGTCGGGCGGTTTCAACTCCTCGCAAGTGATTTTCGACTCCGCCAACGGAAATCTGGCCGGCACGGGTCTCAGTTCAACGCTGGCCCAGTTGGAGGCGCAGGTCGATGGCGCCGTTTACACCGGCCTGGCCATCGGCACGGTCGATGGCACGACGTATCTGTTCGCCGCCGACTTCCAGAACGGCACCGTCGACGTCTTCGACACCAACTTCAATCTGGTCACGTCCTTGCAGGCCAACGCCCACCCCGGCTATAGCCCCTTTGGCATCCAAGTCATTGGCGGCGAGCTCTACGTTACCTACGCGCAATACAAGGTCAGCGGGTCGGGCGGCGACAGCGACGCCGATGACCAGGGCGAGGACAGCGGGCCACAAAACGAGGCGCACGGAAATGGGAATGGAAATGGAAACGGGAATGGAAATGGCAACGGCCACCACGGACACAAGGGCAACAACACCGACAACGACGACGACGACGGCGAAAACGGCGGCGCCGGCCTCAGCGGAGTGCGCCTGCTGGTCGACACCGGCGGCTTTGTCGACGCCTATACCATGAGCGGCTTGCTCGGCGGCAGCGCTCTGCCGACGGCGACCTGGTCGGCCGGCACGGGCCTCAACGCGCCATGGGGTTTGGCCCTCGCTCCCAGCGGATTTGGCGATCTCGGCGGCGATTTGCTCGTCGGGAATTTCGGCAACGGCGAGATTACCGCTCTCAACGCGGCCACAGGCGTCGTCATCTCCACGACGTCTTCCGCCAATGCCAGCGGGCAATTGCTCAATCCGGATGGAAACCCGATCGTCATCGACCACCTGCTTGGGCTGACGTTTGGCGACGGCAGCCACGCCGGCAGTAGTGGCACGCTCTACTTCACCTCCGCGCCCACCGGTGGCACGACCTCAAGCACGGCGAACAACCCCTCGCTCCTCGTGCTCGACAGTTCGAACCCCGGTGCGCTCACCACCGTGGGCAATGGCAACGTCGCCGTTTCGGGCGGAGGCACGATCGTGGTTGATAGCAGCAGCTCGACAGCCGTCACCGCCAGCGGCAATGCCCAAGTCGCGGCCGGCACGATCGACGTGGTCGGCTCGACCAGGACCAACGGCAACGCCAATATCAGCGGCATGATCGACGTGGGCGCCTCGCCCGTCGCCGATCCGCTGGCGTCGCTGCCCGAGCCCTCGACATCGGGCCTGGCACAATTCCAGGCGGTACACATCACGAATGGGCATGTCACTCTGCAGCCCGGCGTTTACACCGGCGGCATTGACGTGTCGGGCCAGGCCTCGGTCTTTCTGGAGCCGGGCGTTTATATCTTGCAAGGCGGCGGGCTGACCATCACGGGCGGGGCCTCGGTGGCCGGCACCGGCGTGACGATCTTCAACAATCCGCAGAACGCCAACCAGGGCATCCACGTCAGCGGACAAGGGAGTCTGACGCTGTCGGGGCCGACGAGCGGTACGTATCAAGGGGTCGCCATCTTTCAAGCCCGTGGCGCCGGCTCGCCCATCGCCGTCGACGGCCAGGGCGCGATCACCGTGCAGGGAATCATCTATGCCCCCAGTGCCACCGCGGAGGTCTCGGGCAACGGCCGCCTGCTCGTGCTGAACGATCTCGACGACAACGTCATGGCGCAGCTCATCGTGTTCGATCTGAACGTCGTGGGCAACGGCACCGTCGCCGTCAGCGGCAGTGCGACTGCGGTACACGGGCTGCTCGGCAGTTTGCAGCCCGCCACGGCCGCTAATCCGTTGGTGATCTCCGGCGGCGTGATTAGCGCTACCGAAGGAATTACTTTCTCCGGTCCCGTCGCCGCGATCGCGGCATCAGCCGCCGGCGCGGTGCAGGGCAACTTCACGGCTACCATCAACTGGGGCGACGGCAGTTCGTCGACCGGCATGGTCACCGCCACCGGCAATGGCGGCTACCTCGTCGATGGCACCCATGCCTATAGTGAGGAGGGGCCGGAAACGATCACCGTTTCCGTTTCCGATAATGCCGGCCATACGGTCAGCTCGACCGCCACGGTGCAAGTCTCCGACGCCCCGCTCGTGGCAACGAGAGTAAGCGTACCCGTGCAGTCAAGCTTGACGATCAGCGGCTTGCAGGTGGCGTCGGTGACCGACACGGGCGGGATCGAAACGGGCGCCTATAGTGCCACGATTGATTGGGGCGATGGCAGCGGCACGGCGCCCGGCACGGTGAGCGTGAGCGGCAATACGATCAACATTCTCACCGGCAGCCACACCTACGCGGTGGCCGGCCGCTATGACGTGACGGTCACGGTCAACGACGAGGGCGGTGCGTCGACGGTCATCCATACCGGCATCGTGGTCGGCGGGGTGCAACCGGCCAATCTTTTCGTTGGCAGCGCGTTTGAAGACGTGCTCGGCCGGCCCGCCGACGTCCAAGCCTTGCAGACACTCAGTAATCTGGTGCAGAACGGCACACTGCCACACGGCGCCTTCGCCGCGGACTTGACGCATAGCGATGAGTATCTCGACAACCTGATCGATCAGGCTTACCTGGCCTATCTGGGCCGCGATGCCGACGACGGCGGCAGGGCCTTCTGGCTGAGTGCCATGAAGGCCGGCTTGACGATCGAGCAACTCGACGCCAACTTCATTGGTTCGCCGGAGTACTACGACCACGCCGGGGGCACCGACCAGTTGTGGGTGCAACACATGTACTTCGACATCCTGGGGCGCGCCCCCGACACGCAAGGCGAAGCGTTCTGGGTCAACGCCTTGGCCGGCGGCGCCACTCGTACCTCGGTGGCTCTCGGATTTGCCGACAGCAACGAGCACGAAACGATCATCGTTCGCGACGACTACGAGACGTATCTCGGGCGGGCGCCTGCGCAGAACGAGGTGAACTACTGGACCGGCCAGTTCGCGCAGGGCGAGAACAACGAAAACGTCGTGGCCGGATTCGTGGGATCGAACGAATATTTCCAGGAGCACTCGAAGCCGTAGTTCCCTGAGGCCTGCTCCTCACACTAATTTCGCGTCGCGGATATACTTAGTTGATGGCTGTCCGCTCCTTACGCACGTTTATCGCCGTCGAAATGTCGTCGGAGGTGCGCTCGCGGGCCCGCCAGCTTGTGAATCTCTTGCAGGGAACTGGCGCGAAAGTGACCTGGGTCAAGCCCGAAGCGATGCATCTGACGCTCAAGTTTCTGGGCGAGGTCGAGCTGATCGACACCCCGGCGGTCTGTGAGGCGGTGAAGACGGCGGTGGCCGAGTTGCCACCGTTCGAAATCGTCGTCAGCGGCGCGGGGGCCTTTCCCGCGGCCGATCGCCCGCGCACCATCTGGCTGGGAGTGAGCGAAGGCAACGGCGAGCTAGTCGTGTTGCACGACGCCGTCGAGCGCGCCTTGGCAAAACTGGGCTTTCGCCAAGAGAACCGCCGCTTTCGGCCGCACCTGACCCTGGGTCGCGTGCGCGGCGACCGCGATTTGCGCGAGCTCGGCCAGCTTATCGTCAAGCATGCTGACTTTGTCGGGGGCGTTTCCAGTGTTGATGAAGTGACGGTTTTCTCCAGCGAGCTGGAGGCCGAAGGGCCGCTTCACGAACCGCTGGCGGTGGCGCCGCTGAACGGTCGGTAAAAAATCGCGTGGAAGAGAACAAAAAGAAAGCCGTTCCGCGGCATGCGAAAGCGGCGATGAATCGCCGCACTCCAAGGCCGCCGTCACGCAATCAGCGCTTTGACGACTTCCCCGTGAACGTCGGTCAGCCGGAAGTCGCGGCCGGCGTAGCGATAGGTGAGACGCTTGTGGTCAAAGCCCAACAGCGCCAACAGCGTGGCGTGCAGATCGTGGACGTGAACCCTGTTCTCCACCGCCTGAAAGCCGAACTCGTCGGTCGCGCCGTAGACTTGTCCGCCCTTCACGCCGCCGCCTGCCAGCCACATCGTGAAGCCATAATGATTGTGATCGCGACCGTTGATTTTGCCAGCGTTGGCGCCTTTTTGCGGCAGCTCGACCGTGGGCGTGCGGCCGAATTCGCCGCCCCAAACGATCAGCGTTTCGTCGAGCAAGCCGCGCTGTTTCAGGTCTTTGATCAAGGCGGCGATGGCCCGGTCACATTCGCCCGCCAAGCGGCGGTGGTTGACTTCAATGTCGTCGTGGTTGTCCCACGGCTGACCGGCGCCGTGCCATAACTGCACGTAACGCACGCCCCGCTCGATCAACCGTCGGGCCACCAGAATCTGCCGGGCCTGCACGCCCGGACCATACAGGTCGAGGATGTGCTGCGGCTCGCGGCTGACGTCGAAGGCGTCGGCCGCGTCGCTTTGCATGCGGTAGGCCAGCTCAAAGCTATGAATGCGGGCCTCCAGCGCCGGATCGTGACCGCGCTCGGCCAGATGGCGGCGGTTCAATTCCGCGAGCAGGTCGAGTTGCCGCCGCTGATCGGCCGGCGAAACGTCGTGGTTCTTGACGTTTTCGATCAGCTTCTCGATTTCTTTGTGCTGCGAATTGATGTAGGTCCCCTGATACACGCCGGGCAAGAAGGCCGATTGCCAGTTTTCGGCGTCTTTGATCGGGTACCCGCCCGGACACATGGCAATGAAGCCGGGCAGGTTTTGATTCTCGGTGCCCATCCCGTAGGTGACCCACGAGCCCATGCTCGGCCGCACCAACCGAGATTCGCCGCAGTTCATCAGCATCAGCGACGGCTCGTGGTTGGGCACGTCGGCGTGCATCGAGCGGACGACGGCGATGTCGTCGATGCACTCGGCGACGTTGGCGAACAGCTCGCTCACCTCAATGCCGCTCTGACCGTACTTCTTGAAGTTGAACGGCGAGGGGAACGCGGCCCCGGTTTTTCGTTCGGTGCGGAGGTTTTCGGTGGGCAGGTTTTGCCCGGCATATTTAGCGAGCGACGGCTTTGGATCGAACGTGTCGACGTGGCTTGGGCCGCCGTTCATGAACAGGTGAATAACGTGCTTCGCCTTGGCCGCAAAGTGCGGCTCTTTGGGCGACATGGGATTGGCATAACCGCTGGCCGCGGCGGCCGGCTTCAGGCAGTCTTCGTCCGAAAGCAGGCCCGCCAGGCCGAGCATGCCCAGCCCCATGCCCGAGCGAGCAAGCAGCTCGCGGCGGGAGAAACACGACGACAGGTGGTGGGAGAATTCAGGGTGGGGCATTGGCTGGTAGGTGGTTCGTCGCTTCAGTCGGAAGTAACGAGGCGGGGGCTTTCGGATCTCTCCAAACATTATACCGCCAGACCCCGGCCGAAAACGAGGGATTCCCAGGTTCTTTACCCCGCGGTCGCGGGTTTGAAAACCTCGGAGAGCTTTCCGCCGAGGGCCGCTTCTTCGTCGGCCGGCGGAATGACTTCGATCAGACGGCGCACGATGTCGTCCGGCTTGACGCCTTCGGCCTCGGCGTTGAAGTTGGTCATGATGCGGTGACGCAGCACCGGCGCGGCCACCGCGCGAATATCCTCCGAGCTCACATAGTGGCGGCCGTGCAACACCGCGCGGGCCTTGCCGCCTAGAATTAAGTACTGGCTGGCGCGCGGACCCGCGCCCCAACTCACGTAAGAAGTGATGAACTCCGGCACTTCGCCCTTCTCGCGCCGCGTCAGCCGAGTGAACTTCAGTGCGTAACGGCTGACGTGCTCGGCCACCGGCACGCGTCGCACGATCTGCTGCAAGCCGATGATCTCCTCGGCATTCAAGGTAGCCGTCACGCGGTGCACCACGTCGGCCGTCGTTCGCCGCACGATTTCCAGCTCTTCCTCTTCGTCGGGATAGTCCACCAGAATGTTGAACATGAAGCGGTCGAGCTGCGCTTCCGGCAATGGATATGTTCCCTCTTGTTCGATGGGATTCTGCGTGGCCAGTACGAAGAACGGTTCGGCAAGCTTATGCCGCTTGCCGCCGACCGTCACCTGGTGTTCCTGCATCGCTTCCAACAGCGCGGCCTGCGTTTTCGGTGGCGTGCGGTTGATTTCGTCGGCCAGCAGGACGTTGGCAAAGATCGGTCCCTGCAGAAATTTGAATTCCCGTGTGCCAGACACTTTGTCCTCTTGGATGACCTCCGTACCGGTGATGTCGGCGGGCATCAGGTCGGGCGTGAACTGAATGCGGCTGAAACGCAGCGAGAGAGCGTCGGCCAGCGTGCGAATCATGAGCGTTTTGGCCAGGCCGGGCACGCCAACCAGCAAACAATGTCCGCTGGCGAACATGGCAATCAACAGCTCTTCGACCACCTGCTGCTGCCCGACAATGACTTTGGAGAGCTCGCTGGTGATTCGGCGGTAGGATTCGCTCAGTTTCTCCACCGCACGGAGGTCGTCGTCAGGCAGCATCATGAGGGCTCGGATCCGGATTTCGGAATAGGTCTGCCTCCAGCATAGCGACTGGCCGGCGAAATGCAGAACCCATGCGCCCTCTTGAGCAAGTCGGGGCGGCTCGGCGCGGCGCGATTTCGGGTAACGCCTGCACCGGGCTTGCTACCGGGCGCAACCCTTTGGAGTGCGGCGATTTATCGCCGCTTTGGTTTGCGGCGGAGCCGCTTTCTTTTTGATGCGGCCCGCGACCAACAACCGGCGCAACGAAAGAAAGGTCGCTCCGCGACCGGGAAAAGTGGCGATAAATCGCCGCACTCCAACGAGACGATTGACGTGGCGCGGCCTTCCCAGGCCGCCCGAAACCTTGGACCGGCGGCCTGGAATGGCATTCTCGCACCAGCCTCAACTGGCTTTAACGGGAATCTTCTTCGGCATTGCCTCGGGCGTTTTTTGCAGCCGCACCGTCAGCACACCGTGAGCATAGTCGGCCGTGACTTTTTCCGGATCGACGCCCGGCGGCAGCATGACGTTGCGACGGAACGATCCAAAACGCCGTTCGCAGTGATACAAACCGTCTCCCTTGCGCTCCTCGCTCTCCTTCTTTTCGCCGGAGATGAGCAGGGTGTTGCCCGTGACCGAAAGGCTAATGTCGTCAGGCTTCACGCCGGGCACCTCGACCTTGACGGTCACCGTCTTGTCATCGTCGGTGACGTCGAGCGACGGGTTCCAAAGGTCATTCCAGCCTCGGTCGCCCCAGCCGAAAGGCTCGCGCAGAAACGAGTCGAACAGCCGATCGACCTCGCTGCGAAACTCGGTCAGCGGGGCCAGCTCGCCCCGCGATTCATTGCGTTTGTTTCTCCACGGAATAAGTGACATGCTACACCTCCTGACCAACCTGTCTCATTTCGTCTTGACCTTGATTCTCCTCGGCTTCACCGCCTCTACCTTTGGCAGATGAAGCACCAACACGCCGTCTTTGTAGTCGGCGCTGATCTTCGCCGCATCGATCCGCTCGCTCACGCGGAAGGTGCGATAAAAGTCGCCCACGCCGTACTCCTGCAACAAATATCGCGCGCCTTCCTGGCGCGAGGACGCAGGACCATGGATGGTCAGCTCGCCGTCTTCAAAGCGGATATCGATCTCTCCGCCCTTAACACCCGGCATGTCGGCCACGACCAGCAGCTCATCCTGTTTTTCCAGAATGTCGACGTTCGGCCGATACACTCGGCCGCCACGGGTCCGCTCCGTTTGGGGAAGCGAGTCAGATTGTTTTTCAACGGTGGTTGTTTCGGTCGCCATGTTTTTACTCCTCGATGATTTAGCGTATGTGATTGCCATAATTTCGGCAGCCTAGCTCTTGACCTGAATCTTGCGCGGCTTGGCTGCCTCCGCTTTGGGAAGTGTGATCAACAACACGCCATCGCTCAGCTTGGCCTCGACTCGGTCGCCATCGACGTCGACGGGCAAGTCGACCGCGCGAACGAACTCGCCGACGCCACGTTCACGGCGATGAAATGCCACGCCTTCTTCGGGTTCAAAGTCGGCCCGCCGTCCCTTGATGACGAGTTGCTGGCCGACGACCGAGATTTCCAAATCGTCGCTCTTCAACCCCGGCAGCTCCGCCTCGACATACAGTTCGCCTTCGCGTTCCCAAATGTTGAGGGCCGGGAATGCCCTCGTGCCGCTCGCTCCGGCCGTGGCCGCCGCGGGGCCGAAGAAATCGCCAAACAGACGATCGACCTCGCCTCGCAAGGTCGAAACCGGGTTGTAACCGTTCGATGTACGCCACATGGTTTTGTCCTCCGCTCTCTCGATATCAGTATCCCTGCAAATATGTGCAAGGTTGATTGACGAAAAAAGCAAGCGCTATGCCAGTTACCGTCTGAGGTTCTAAGCATTTGTGTTGAAAGGTTTTGCGCCGGAAACTGGTGGGCTTGGGCGACGCAGGTCACGGACTGCCAAATTGGCACCCGTCTGTTAGCGGTGCGGCAAGCTTTTCCGAGCCGAAGGCTCTTCGCCTAGGCGAGTCGATGGCAGTGAAGAAATCGGGTGCGGCAAGCTTTTCCGAGCCGAAGGCTCTTCGCGGCTTCCGACGCGGTCGGGCGGTTAAGTCGCGTCCGCACTGTCGTAAAACGCCGCAAAGAAAGGGCAGCATGGCATTTAAATGCGGCAGATGCGGCGAGTGACGAAGGATTTAGGAATTGTCGCGGAGTGAAAAGGCAAGTATATTGTGGACCTTACCGTTGACCGCATATTTCCCGCACACGTCAAAGTTTCGCCAATTTCAGCCATGCGGTTCACACTCATCGACCGGGTCGTTGCCTTGGAACCCGGCAAAAACATCACAGCCGTAAAAAACCTCTCGATGGCGGAGGAGTACTTAGCCGATCATTTTCCGGGGTTTCCGGTTTTGCCGGGTGTGCTGATGCTGGAAGCCATGACGCAGGCGGCGGCCTGGCTGGTGCGAGTAAGCGAAGACTTCAAACACAGTGTGGTCGTGCTCAAAGAAGCCCGGAACGTCAAATACAACAAGTTCGTCGAGCCGGGCCAGACCCTGACGGTCATGGCGGAACTGCTCGGTCAGACTGACGGGGAGGCCAAAATCAAAGCGAGCGGTGAAGTGGACGGCGAACAGGCCGTTTCGGCGCGCCTCACGCTCGCCACTTACAACCTCGCTGACGGCGATCCGGACCGGGCAATCACCGACGAAGTGGTCAAACTCAAAATGCGAGAACTGCTGGCCCTGCTCGACCGCCGCCAAACCGCCGCCTGATAACGCCCGACGGCCGACGCGCGGCACGCCGAGGCGAACACAACTTCCAACAAATCGTTTAATAAGCCACTGATATGCAAGAGGAGTAGCCAATGCCATCCAAAGAAGAGATTTTTGGGAAGATCAAGACCTGCCTGGTGGAAGCCCTGGGCGTCGATGAAGACGAAGTCACGCCTGAGGCGACCTTGGTAGGCGACCTGGGCGCCGAGTCGATCGACTTTTTGGATATCGTGTTTCGCCTGGAAAAGACCTTTAACATCAAGGTCCCGCGTGGCGAATTGTTTCCTGAAGACATCTTGACCAACAGCGAATACGTGCGCGACGGCAAAGTGACGTCCGAGGGCCTGGCCCAGCTTCGCCAGCGGATGCCGTTCGCCGACCTGACCGCGTTCGAATCGAACCCCAACGTCAAAGACTTCGGCAACATGCTCACGGTGCAAGACATGGCCCGCTACGTCGAGACGAAGGTGGGCGTCGAGGCTTAGTGGCAATGCGCTGGATCTGGATCGATCGCTTCCTGGAGTTCGAAAGCGGCAAAACCGCTACGGCCATCAAGAACGTTTCGTTGGCCGAGGAGCACCTGCACGATCACTTTCCCGGCTACCCGGTGATGCCCAACTCGTTAATCCTCGAAGGATTGGCGCAGACGGGCGGTTTGCTCGTGGGCGAGTTTAACCAGTTCGAAGAAAAAGTGATTCTGGCCAAAGTGTCGAAGGCCGTGTTTCACTTTCTGGCCGTGCCCGGCGATACCTTGCGGTATACGGCCACGATCGAAATGATGGGCGGTGGCGGGGCCACGGTCAAAGCTACCAGCCACGTGGGCGAGCGGTTGCAGGCCGAAGCGGAAATCATGTTCGCGCACCTCGACGACAGCGGGCGGGCCAAGACCCTCTTCGAGCCCAAGAACTTTGTGTTTACCATGAAACTGCTCGGCGTATTCGACGTCGGCCGGTCGAGCGACGGCAAGAAACTGGCCGAGCCGCCGGGCTTAGCCAAGCTGAAGGCCGAGATCGAATCCGGATGAACGCGCAGTGGCAAGCGTCGTTTAACCGCAGGCCCAACGGGCCGCGCGAATGCCAGCACCTCGCGGGCCACTGGCCCTGCGGTTAAACGATGAGCCCTGAACCCTGGACCCTCCTATGCGACGACGAGTAGTCATCACCGGAATGGGCTGTGTTACGCCGCTGGGCAACGACGTGGCCACGCTTTGGAAGCGGTTGTTAAATGGCGAATCGGGCGTAGGCCGCACCACGCTGTTTGACGCCAGCAATTTCCCCACCAAAATCTCAGCAGAAGTCCGCGACTACTGCGTTTCGTCCGTCGGCGAAGACCCCGAAAAATGGAAGCCGCGCGGCCGGCATACCCGCTTCGCCGTGGGCGCTGCCAAACAGGCGATGACGCACGCCGGCCTGCTCGACCACCAACTCGATCCAACCCGCCTGGGCATTTACCTGGGTTGCGGCGAAGGCCAGCAGGATTTCGACCGCTTCACCAGGATGATGGTGGCCGCTCTCGACGGTGAGACGCTCAATATTGCCAAATACACGCAGATGGGCGTCGAGGTGCTCGACCCCGTGGCGGAATTGGAGCAGGAACCCAACATGCCTCCCGGTCACCTGGCGGGCCTGTTCAACGCTCAGGGGCCGAATGCGAACTGTCTCACGGCCTGCGCCGCCAGTAGCCAGGCCATCGGCGAGGCTGTCGAGCTGATTCGCCGCGGCGACGCCGACGTGATGCTCTCGGGCGGCACACACAGCATGATTCACCCGTTCGGCGTTACTGGCTTTAACTTGCTCACGGCGCTATCGACCTCGAACGACCACCCTGCCAGGGCCTCACGCCCCTTCGACAAAGACCGTGATGGCTTCGTGCTGGGCGAGGGCGCCGGCATGGTGGTGTTGGAAGAGCTTGAGCACGCCCAAGCGCGCGGCGCGGAAATCCATGGCGAGATCGTCGGCTTCGGCACGACGGCCGACGCTTTCCGCATCACCGACACGCACCCCGAGGGACGCGGCGCCGCCACCTGCCTGAAGATGGCCCTCAACGACGCCGGATTAAATGGTGAAGAGGTACACTACATCAACGCCCACGGCACCAGCACCGACGTGAACGACCGCGTCGAAACGTTGGCCATCAAGCGGGTGTTTGGCGAGCGAGCATACAAGATTCCCGTTTCCAGCACCAAAAGCATGATGGGGCATCTGATTGCCGCGGCAGGCGCCAGCGAATTGATCGTGTGCCTGATGGCCA
The DNA here is from genome assembly GCA_035694685.1 of Pirellulales bacterium. Lineage (GTDB taxonomy): Bacteria > Planctomycetota > Planctomycetia > Pirellulales > JAICIG01 > DASSFG01. Next base: position 1,595 of record DASSFG010000075.1, on the reverse strand, counting down.
TCCGCGGCAACGTCCTTCCGCCGACGATCAACTACGAAACGCCCGACGCCGATTGCGATCTCGACTATGTGCCGAACGCCGCGCGAGAGGCCCGTTGCGACGTGGCCGTGAGCAACAGTTTTGGCTTTGGCGGGCAAAACATCACGCTGATTGCCTCCCGCTTTAACGGCTGAGGCGGCAGTGCTTCGCTCAGACTAAATAGCCGCGCGCGATTGCAACGGCATCGGTGGATGGGGCAAAGCTGGCCGCGTTCGACCTAACACTCATCGGACGCTCTGCCGGCCAGCGATGCCCCGGTGGGTGCGTTTGCGGGGCATTTCCGCGGCACCGGCCTCTGGAGTGCGGCGATTTATCGCCGCTTTTGTCGGTCGCGGAGCGACCTTTCTTTCGTCGTGTCGGTTCTTGGTCGCCGGCCGACGCATTAAAAGAAAGCGGCTCCGCCGCAAGCCAAAGCGGCGATGAATCGCCGCACTCCAAAGGGCCGCATGTTCTACTTACTTAGCGACTCTTGAAATAGCGGGCCACGGCGTCGGGTAAGATGCGATTGACCGTCTTGCGCACCTGGTCGGCCAACTCCGCTGCGGAGCCCTCATCGGGCAAATAATCTTCGTACCACGACTTTTTGCTCTTCGCGGGCGTGAGCATAAGGGCAATCGCGGCCCCCACGGCCACGCCCACCCCAAAGCAAGCGAGCGCCGAATAGCCGGGATGCTCCTCCATCACCTCGTGCGCCCGCCCGTAGGCTTCACGCATACGGCCCGCGGATTGTTCAAACCGGCCCTGACTCGCATATTGCGACATTCGTTCGTGTGCCATTGGCATTCATCCTCTAAACGGGCAAGAGAAAACGACGCTTAAAAACCGGCAGCGGCTGCCGCGTTGCCGCCACGGCAACCGCCGCCGATGGTTTGCTTGACTTAGCAGCCTGTTGAAAAATGCGGATTGGGTCCGAGCAGCTCGACTAATCGCGAATCAAGCATGTTGCGAGGTGCCTGTGCCCCTTTTCAACAGGCTTGTTAGGGGCGACATCTATTCCGAGCGCAGCATCAGGCCGAGCACGACGCCGGTGATGACCCCCATGCCAAACACCGCCAGCATGGCTTGCCCGGGGTTCTCCCGCACCCGCTCGCCGACGCGCTCGTATCCATCGCGCATGCGACCGCTCACTTCGTCGTAGCCGTCTCGCATCCGATCGCTTACTTGCTCGTAAGTCTCGCGGACGCGGCCGGCCGCCTGATTGGCGTAGTTCATGGCGCTCTCGCGGGCCCGCTCGACGGTGTCCGACGTGCCGGAGGCCAACTCGCCAATAAACTTCTCGACCTGCTCGCGGGCGACGCCCGTTTTTTCGTGAATGCGGCCCACTAGCTCGTCGACGTTCCCACCTACGATCTGCAAATCGTCGTCGGTGAGTTGACCCCACTTTTGCTTGATTTTGCCGCGCAATTGGTCCCATTGCCCCCGGACTTCCTGTGCATTGAGCATGGCTAAGTTCCCCAAGAAAGTTGGATGTTGTGAGTTCTGGTCGCCGTGTTGAAAATCCAAATGGCGGTGAGGGGAACATTGCAGAAAGCGTGCCGGAGGTCGCCTTTCTAGGG